>JAIRWH010000081.1 GCA_031253545.1 Oscillospiraceae bacterium | reverse complement strand
AAACATCGGCGAATGGGTGGAATACGCCATCACGGGGGTACACCCGAAGAAAGGCATCTGTTAGTTTTTGGTGGTTGGTTGTCGGCGGTTAGCGGACGAAGGAACGGAGAAGCGGGGGCGAAGCCCCCGCTTCTTGTTTGGGCGGACGGGAGGGAAAGTGGGGGAAGCCGCCCGCCGGACGGGCGAGGGTGATAGTTCGCCCTGCCGCGGCCGCGCTTATTCGGCGGGGCGCTCCGCCGCCGCGCCGTTTATCAGGTAATCGGCGCAGCCCCTCACGTCAAACCGCTCAAAATAGCTCTCCTCCAAAGGGAGCCACCGCTCCGCGTAAGCCCTCATGCCCCTCGCGCCCTCGCGGGTGAGCAGCCGCTCCCTTTGCGCCGCCGCGCCGATGTCCATGAACACCGACACGGAGTAAAGGCCGCGCAGGCGGGGCGAGAGGGCGTAGGAGCCTTCCACGATGCGCAAAGGCGCGGCGGGCACGGCCACAGGGTCGGAATATTCCCCCGCGCGGCAGATATAGCGCCTGTACGAAAACGCCTCGCCGCTCCGCAAGTAGGGCGCGGCTTCCTCCAAGAACCGCTCCGTGTCTATATTCACCCCGTCGCCGTCGGGCTTTTTGCCGGGCGGAAAGAAATCGTCCAAATGTATCACGGGCGCGCCGAGGCGGCGCGAGAGCCTTGCGGCCAGCGAGGTCTTGCCCGCGCAGCAGCGCCCGTCTATGCCCACCACGCCGCCTGCCGCGCGTGAGAGCAGTTCTTCCTGCACATTGATGACCCGCTGGTTGGAACTGCCGCGCCAGGGCAGTTCCGGGCTGTTGCGTCCCCTCTCGTAGCGCCCGTCTACCAACACGTCGCAATGGGGCAGCAGGGGGCTTGCGAGCAGTTCGTCAAACGTATATCCCGTAAACGCCCACACGGAAAGCCCGCGCTCGCGCGCCCTCTTCGCGAGCGGCGCGAGAGCCGCGTCCTGGGCGAAAGGTTCGCCGCCCGTGAGCGTAACGCCCTGCAAGAGCGGGTTGCGCTCAATCTCAGCCCACACCTCGTCTTCGTCCACCTCGCTGCCGCCGGAAAAGCTGTGCGTTTCGGGGTTGTGGCAGCCGGGGCAGCGGTGCGGGCAACCCTGCGTAAACAAACTGAACCGCACTCCGGGGCCGTCCACCGCGGAGTCATGGAGCATGGAAGCTATACGAAGGGGGGACATTACAGATGCTTCACCCTGTCGCGCTCCTCGGCGCGCTTGGCGTTGTTGAAGCGGTCGAGCGTGGCGCCGAGGTAGCCGGTTATGCGGCGAATCCGCACGAAACGCTCCTCCGGGGTCTCCCGGCGGCCGCATTGCGGGCACTCGGACTTGATAATGCCGTTGTAGCCGCAGATAGGGTCGCGGTCTATGGGGTGGTTCACCGCGCCGAAGCCCATGCCCGCGCGGTGCATGGCGCGGATAATCTGCTCAAACGCGTCCAAGTTCTTCAGCGGGTCGCCGTCCATCTCCACGTATGAGATATGCCCGGCGTTGGTGAGCGCGTGGTAGGGCGCTTCCACGTTGATTTTGTCAAACGCCGTAATGCGGAAAGACACGGGCACATGGAAGGAGTTGGTGTAATATTCTTTGTCGGTCACGCCGTCTATTTTGCCGTATTTCTTGCGGTCGAGCTTCACGAAACGCCCGGACAGCCCCTCGGCGGGCGTGGCGAGCAGGGTGTAATTCATCCGCTGCGCCTCGCTCAGCTCGTCGAGGTAGCGGCGCATATAGCCCACAATCTCCAAGCCCAGCTCGCGGCTGCGCCCGCTCTCGCCGTGGTGCGCCCCGGTGAGCGCCGTGAGGGCTTCGGCAAGCCCTATGAAGCCCACGGAAAGTGTGCCGTGGCGGAGTATCTCGGCCACATCGTCGTCCGGCGAGAGCTTTTCGCTGTCGAGCCACACGCCCTCGCCCATGAGGAACGGGTAATTGCGCACCTTGCGCGCCCCCTGTATGAGGTACCGCTGATACAGCTGGTCCGTGGCCATGGCGAGCATATCGCGCAGCAAGCGGTAAAACACGTCCGTGTCGCCCTTGGAGGTTATGGCAAGGCGCGGGAGGTTTATGGTGGTGAAGCTGAGGTTGCCGCGCGAGGGCGATATTTCGCGGGTTTTGTCGTATACATTGCCGATAACGCGGGTGCGGCAGCCCATATAGGCGATTTCCGTCTCCGGCGTGCCCTTATAATACTCGGCGTTGTAGGGCGCGTCGAGGAAAGAGAAGTTGGGGAAAAGGCGGCGCGCGGACACGCGGCAGGCCAAACGGAAAAGCTCGTAGCCGGGGTCGCCCGGGTCTAAGTTCACGCCTTTCTTCACGCGGAATACCTGGTTGGGGAATATGGGCGTCTCGCCGTGGCCGAGGCCGGCCTCCGTGGCGAGCAGGAGGTTTTTTATGACGCAGCGGCCCTCCGGCGACATATCCATGCCGTAATTGATGGAGGAAAACGGCGTTTGCGCGCCGGCGCGGCTGTGCATGGTGTTGAGGTTATGCACCAAGCCCACCATGGCCTTGTATGTGGCGCGGTCGGTGTCCGCCTCGGCGTGCTTCGCGGCAAACTCGCGCAGCGCCCCGGCGCGGCCGCCGAACTCGGACAGGTCAAACTCCGGCTCTTCGCCCATACGCGGGGTGATATGGCCGGGCAATTCACATCCGCCCTTGCCGCAAAGCAGCTCGGCGGCCCGGGCGAAGTTTTCGCGCCAGGCGCGCGCGTATGTCTTCGCCACGCCGGGGGCCATGCCGTAGTCGAAGTTCACAATGCTCTGCCCGCCGTGCTGGTCGTTTTGGTTGGACTGTATGGCAATGCAGCAGAGCGCGGCGTAGGAGCCGATGTTGCTCGGTTCGCGCAATGTGCCGTGCCCCGTGGAAAACCCGCCGGAAAACAGCTTTATAAGGTCAATCTGGCAGCAGGTGGTGGTGAGGGCGTAGAAGTCGAGGTCGTGTATGTGCATATCGCCCTCGCGGTGCGCCTTGGAATGGCGCGGGTCAAGCACATACAGCTCATAGAAGCGCTTCGCGCCCTCGGAGCCGTATTTGAGCATCGCGCCCATGGCCGTGTCGGCGTCTATATTGGCGTTCTCGCGCTTCATGTCGCTTTGGCTCGCAGGGCGGAAGGTGATGTCCTCATACACCTTCATCAGGTGCCATTTCATCTCGCGCGCCTTGGTGCGCTCGGCGCGGTAGAGTATATAGCTTTTCGCGGCGTCAATATGGTCGCCTTCGGCAAGCACACGCTCCACCGTGTCTTGGATATGCTCCACTTCGGGCGTGGCCTCGCCCTCGGCCTCCAAGCGCGCGAGCACCTCCCCGGCAAGCCGCCGCGCTTCGTCCGGCTCACTCTCGCCGTATGTGGCCGCAAACGCCTTGTCTATGGCTGCGGCTATCTTATCGAGGTTGAAGGCGTCCACACGCCCGTCCCTCTTCTTAATGCTTTGTACTGTGCGCACCGCAACGGTCATAACACAACGCCCCTATTGTTGATTGTCAACACGGCCCCGCCGTGAACGCCACGCCCGCCCCGCAGTCACACTATATTGACCCCGCGGAGCAACACGCCTCAAAATGTAGTGTAGAACAAATCATCACTCTTGTCAAGCGCTTTTTTTCATTTTCTTTTCCCGCTCCGAACACCCCTTGCAAACACAAGGTTTGACGGGCATATTTCGCAAAACCGGGAAACCGTCGCCTTGGTCGCGCTCACGGCGACTGCCCGCGGAGGCGCTTTTCCCCGCCCGCGCCCGTCGGCACGCCGGGCGGCTTTTACCACTTGCCGCCGCCGATATGCTCCGCCTTTGCCTCTTCCCAAGATTTGAGCACCGCGCCCTCCGCGTTGGCGAGGGCCGCGACATATCTGTACATCGCCTCCGAGTCCACCGTGACCGCGTGCTGGGCGATTGCGATGAGGATTACTTTCGTTTCATAGGCCATATTTTACGCCTCCCTTGCCGTGTCAGCCTTCTTTTGTCTATTATACCCCGGATAGCCCCGCGCCGTCAAGCGCGGGCGCGGAATGAAGGGCGGCGGCGCGGGGGTTGGCGGCGCTTTCTACCACGCAATCGCTTCGGCGGGCTGCGGGCGCGCGTTCAGCGTCACGCCCGTAACCGCGCCGTTTTTCACGCAAATGAGCCTGTCGGCAATGGCGGCCACGGCGCTGCTGTGCGTTATCAATATGGTGGTTACGCCCAAGGCCTTGCAGATGTTTTGCAGCAGCGCCAATACGCGCCGGCCCGTGCCGCTGTCAAGCGCGCCGGTGGGCTCGTCGCACAGCAGTAGCTTGGGCTTTTTCGCCACGGCCCGCGCGATGGCCACGCGTTGCTGCTCCCCGCCCGAAAGCTGCGCGGGCAGGCTGCGGCACCTGTCCGCAAGCCCCACGCGCTCCAAGACCGCGCGCGGCGACAGCGAACCGGGGCAGACGCGGCAGGCGAGCTTCACGTTTTCCTCGGCGGTGAGGTTGGCCACCAAGTTGTAAAACTGAAACACAAAGCCTATGCGCCGCCTGTATGCCGTGAGCTGCCGCTTATTGTATCCGTCTATCCGCGCGCCGTCTACGTATATACTTCCCCCGGTCGGGGTGTCCATGCCGCCGAGGAGGTTGAGTATGGTGGTCTTGCCCGCGCCGCTCGGCCCCGTGAGCACGGCAAGCTCGCCTTGCTCCACGGTGAACGAGCAGGCGCGCAGGGCGGTCACGCTCGCGCCCCCGCCCGCGTATTCTTTTCCCACGCCGCGAAAGTCCACGATGGGCATGGCGCGCGCCTCCCCTCTTGACAAGCTCCCTTGGTTTTAGTATATTAACACCATGTTGTGTCGGCAACCGTCAGATGTATTCAATTCGTCGCGTGAACGTCAGCGCCCCCGGCGTTTGTCGTTTACAAAACAGGAACGCGTGGATTGGCGGGTGAGGGTGTGGACGGGCGGAAGCAAAACAGGAAAACGCGCTATACGCAGATGGTGCTCAAAGACAGCCTCATCGAGCTGATGCGGCATAAGCCCGTGAACAAAATCACCATTAAGGAAATCTGCGAAAACGCCGACGTGAACCGCACCACGTTTTACGCCTACTACTCCGACCAGTACCGGCTCCTCAAAAGCATTGAGGACGAGACGCTCTCGTGGGTCAAAGACACCGTGGCCGCCTTTTCCGGCAGCATGGAGAAGGCCGACTTTTACAGAAACATCGAGAAGGTTTTCATCTATATCGCGGAAAACAAAAACCATATACAGGTCCTCATGAGCGAACAGGGCGACATCGCCTTCCAGCGCGACCTGCTGTCGGTAATCTACGAACAGTGCGGCATCTGGCTTGCCGGCAGTTTCGACACGGACCCGTCGCGCAATATGCTGCACTTCATATTCCTTGTGAACGGCAGCGTGGGGATTATACAGCATTGGCTGAAAACGGGCCTTTCGGAGACCCCGGGGCAGATGTCCGAGATTATCTGCTCCCTGGCGCTGAGGAGTTGACGCGCGCGATGATTGACACGGTGATGTTTGACTTGGACGGCACCCTGCTGCACATGAGGCAGGACGAGTTCATAAGCGTGTATTTCGCCCTCCTCGCCGCGGACTTCGCGCGCTTGGGCTTGGACCCGGAGCGCGCCGTGGCCGCCGTGTGGGCGGGCACGAAGGCTATGGCGGAAAACGACGGCAGTATGCCGAACAGCCGCCGCTATTGGGATGTGTTTGCCTCGCGCATGGAGCTGAGCGGCGAGCGCCTTGAGGAAGTGGAGGCCGCCACCGACGATTTTTACGCCGGGCCCTTCGACGAGGTGCGCTCCGTGGTCACCCCGTCCGAGCTGCCGCGCCGCATGGTGCGGCAACTTGCCGCGAAGGGCTTTCGCGTTATACTCGCCACAAACCCCTTCTTCCCGCTCTGCGGAGTGGCCACACGCTTAAATTGGCTCGGCCTTACCCCGGACGACTTCGCCCTTGTGACATCCTACTCCAACAGCACCTACTGCAAGCCCAACCTCGGCTATTACCGCGAGGTCTTCACAAAGCTCGGCCTTTCCCCCTCCCAATGCCTCATGGCGGGCAACAACGCCGCCGAGGATATGTGCGTGTCGGAATTGGGCGCCGCCACATACCTTGTGACCGACTGCCTCGAAGGCTCGGATTCGCCCTATGTGCCCGACCGCAGCGGCACGCTGGCGGACTTGGAGCGATACCTCTCCGCGCTGTGACGGCTCCCATTCCCGCCCGCCCACCCGCAAAGGAGCGGGGGCTGCGCCCTCATTCCCGCCCGCCCGCTAACCGCCGATATGCCAAACACAGGCCGTAAATATTTTCAGTTTGCGCTTGGCTTTGTTTGGTCGCTCCCCGTCGGTGAAAATAGTGCTTGACATCCTCCGCGATACGCTGTATACTGTCTGCGTTATCCTCAATAGCTCAGTCGGTAGAGCATGCGGCTGTTAACCGCAGGGTCGTTGGTTCGAGTCCAACTTGGGGAGCCAGCTTCGGGGCGGCAACCTTGCCGCCCCTGTTCACGGGCCCTTAGCTCAGTTGGTCAGAGCGGTCGGCTCATAACCGATTGGTCCCGGGTTCGAGTCCCTGAGGGCCCACCACTTCACCCCCCTTTGCGGCGTTATCGGCACCGTCGCGAACCCCCCCGCGCGGGCGTGCGCGGCTGTTGGCCCGGCTTTGTGTGATTCGCGTCGGTATCCGGCATCAAGGCAATACGCCGTCCGTTCGGCTCGCGCGTGCCGGGCGAGCCGTTGTGGCGCGTCTGCGCCGTGGCGCGGGCGTTTAAACGGGCAAAAACGGTCACTTACCGCTTGTGGTATGGCGCTTGTTTATCCCAAGATATATTGCATGAGGTGACAAAATGGACACACAGACCATCGCGCTGATTTTCTTGGCTGCTTTCGCGGTAATGATGGTGGCTATCGGCGTACTCAGCACAAGGCAATCCAAGAGCTTGGACGGGTTCGTGCTCGGAGGGCGCAACGTGGGCGCGTGGATGTCCGCCTTCGCTTTCGGCACATCGTATTTCTCGGCGGTCATCTTCGTGGGCTACGCGGGCACATTCGGCTGGAGGGTGGGTATCGGCGGTATCTGGGTGGGCATCGCAAACGGCTTAATCGGCGCGTTGCTTGCCTGGGCGCTCCTGGCAAAGCCCACGCGGCGCATGACGCACAACCTTGACACGCGCACGATGCCGGAGTTTTTTGAGAAACGCTACGGCGCCAAGGGTCTCAAATTCGTGGCCGCCCTGATAATATTCATCTTCCTTGTGCCCTACGCGGCCTCCGTGTACAAAGGGCTCGGCATGTTTTTCGGCGAGGTGTTCACAGGGGCGGGGAGCTGGTTTCCCGGTATGTCCGCCGCCACGGTATGTATGCTCATTGTGGCGGTGCTCACGGGCGTGTACTTGGTTCTGGGCGGCTATATCGCCGTGGCGTGGACGGATTTTGTGCAAGGTCTGATAATGATTGGCGGGGCAATCGCCCTGATGTTCGCCGTGGTCACGCGGCCGGAGGTGGGTGGTCTTGCCGCCGGGCTTAAAAAACTGGGCGAGTTTACCGACGAGTTCGGCAAAACGGGGCAACTGAACAACCTATTTTCCGGCAACGTGATTACCATACTGCTTCCGGTTATCCTGCTCACGAGCATAGGCACATTCGGTCTGCCGCACATGGTACATAAGTTTTACGCCATACGCGACGACAAGGCGATAAAGCGCGCGGCGGTTATCTCCACGGTCTTTTCGTTGATTATCGGCTGCGGCGCGTATTTCACGGGCGCTTTCTCGCGCCTTTTCCTTGAAGAGATACCCGAAGGCGGCTACGACGCGATTATGCCCACCATGCTCATGGGCGCGTTTTCCGGCTCCGGCGCGGGCAAGGTGCTGCTCGCGTTGCTCATACTCCTTCTGCTCTCGGCCTCCATGTCCACCCTCAGCTCGCTTGTGCTCAGTTCCTCCACGGCGGTGACGGTGGACTTTATCCAGACGGTGAAGCCGGACTTCGACAAAAAGGTCCAAATGCTGCTCACGCGGCTTTTCTGCTTGGTGTTCGTGGCGCTGAGCTTTGTGTTTGCCAATTCCAACATCACCATCATCGTCTCGCTCATGAGCTTTTCGTGGGGCGTTGTGGCCGGTTGCTTCATCGGGCCGTTTCTGTGGGGGCTGCTCTGGAAGGGCGCGACTAAGGCGGGCGCGTGGGCGGGCATGGCCGGAGCCTTTCTAACCGTGGTCGTTATGACTCTCGTGTCCATGTTCCAACATGGCGGGTTCACCTACGCGGCGTTTCAGACGGCGAGCAGAAACGCGCCCACGTTCGGCGCGGCGGCCATGGTGGTATCAATCGTGATTGTGCCGCTTGTGAGCTTGATTACGAAGAAGCTGAGCAAAGATATTATAGACAGGGCGTTCGGAGGGGCGGCGGATGTGGCAGCCTGAGATAGAGACAATGGACCCGGAGCGCCTGAGGGCGCTCCAGCTCAGGCGACTCAACGAAACGCTCGCCTTTATCATGGAGCGCGCGCCCGCGCAACGCAAAAAGTTGGAAGATGCCGGTTACGGCGGCGCGCCGCTTCGTAGCCTGAAAGAGATAGAAAAACTGCCTTTTACCTACAAAAAAGACTTCCACGACAACTACCCCTTCGGCCTGTTCGCCGCGGATAAAAGAGACGTATTGCGCTTGCAGGGCACTTCGGGTACCACGGGCAAGCCGACCATCAACGGCTACACGCGCTCGGATATGGAGCTTTGGAAAGACCTTATCGCCCGCATAGCGCGAGCCGTGGGGGTCACGGGCGAAGACACGGCGCAAATATCCTTCGGCTACGGGCTGTTTACCGGCGGATTCGGTCTGCACCAAGGTTTGGAGCATATAGGCGTTACCGTGCTGCCGCTGAGCTCCGGCAACACCGACAGGCAGCTGATGATGATGGAAGACATGGGCGTGACCGTATTGGTAGCCACGCCGTCCTACGCGCTCTACCTTTCGGAGGCCGCGCGCGAACACGGTCTGGGTGGAAGGCTGAAGCTGCGCGTGGGGTTGTTTGGCGGCGAAGGCTGCACGCCGGAAATGCGTAAGACGATTGAGGATAACCTGGGTATTGTCGCCACCAACAACTACGGCCTTTGCGAGATTACGGGGCCGGGCGTGAGCGGAGAATGTATCGAACGCAACGGGCAACATATCGCCGAGGACCATTTCTACGCGGAAATCATTGACCCGGACACGGAGCGGGTGCTGCCGCTCGGGGAAAAAGGCGAGCTTGTGCTCACCACGCTCACGCGGCGGTGTGTGCCGGTAATACGTTACCGCACGCGCGACATCACGCGCCTTATGCCGGGCGCTTGCCCCTGCGGGCGCACACACGTGCGTATGACCAATACGCTCGGCCGCAGCGACGACATGATGATAATAAAGGGCGTAAACGTGTTTCCCAGTCAGATTGAGAGCGTACTCGTGGGCATGGAGCATATCGGGCCGCACTACCTCTTGCTCCTGCGTCGCGAGGGCCTGCACGACACGCTGGAAGTGCAGGTGGAGCTCGCGCCGTCCGAGGATATAGAAAGCTACGCGAAACTGGAAGGGCTCACCGGGCGGATTAGGGAGAAACTGCGTTCCGTGCTGGGGCTGAACGTAAAGGTCACGCTTGTGGCGCCGCAGACTATAGAGAGATTTCAGGGGAAAGCGAAGAGAGTGGTGGATTTGCGTAATGGATAAACTGTTGCTCGGCAACGAAGCCGTGGCCGCGGGGTTGCTTGAGTCCGGTTGCCGCTTTGTGTCTTCGTATCCGGGCACCCCAAGCACGGAAATAACGGAGCGCGCCGCGGAATACGGTTTTTACTGCGAGTGGGCCCCCAATGAAAAAGTGGCGCTTGAAGGCGCCGTGGCCGCCGCCGTGGCGGGCGCCAGGGCCTTTTCGGGCATGAAACACGTGGGGCTGAACGTGGCGGCCGACCCGCTTTTCACGGCATCATACACGGGCATTAACGGCGGGCTTGTGGTGGCCGTGGCGGACGACCCCGGTATGCACAGCTCGCAAAACGAGCAAGACAGCCGCCATTACGCGCTCGCGGCAAAACTGCCCATGCTGGAGCCGGCGGATTCGGAGGAATGTCGCGTATACACCAAAACGGCGTTTGAGCTTTCGGAACGGTTTGACACGCCGGTGCTCCTGCGCCTTTCCACCCGCGTTTCCCACAGCCGCTCCCCGGCGACGCGGGGGCAGCCGCAGGATATGCCGCTGCGCGAATATAAAAAAGACGCAAGCAAATACGTGATGATGCCGGCAATGGCGCGGGCGCGGCATATCGCAGCGGAAGAGCGCATGAAGGCGCTGCGTGATTATTGCGAGACCACGCCGCTGAACGGTATAACGTGGGGCAGCGAGCGGAAAATCGGCGTGGTGGCATCGGGCATAGCCTATCAAACGGCGCGGGAGGCGCTGGGCGACGGCGTGAGCTATATGAAACTGGGCATGGTATACCCTCTGCCCGCGGAAAGCCTACGGCGTTTTGCCTCACAGGTGGACGAGCTCTGGGTAATCGAGGAGCTTGACGACTTTATCGAGGCGCATTGCAGGCAACACGGCATAAAGACGCGCGGCAAAGCCGAGCTGTCGCCGCTCGGCGAATACTCCGTGCCGCAGCTGCGGCGCGCCGTATTCGGCGCGGACGAAGACACCGCGCGCGCCACACCGCCGGTCGCCGTGCCGGGCAGACCGCCCGCTTTGTGTCCGGGTTGTCCGCACAGGGGTGTGTTTTATGTGCTTGCCAAGAGAAAAGTCACGGTGTTCGGCGACATCGGCTGCTACACATTGGCGGCCGCGCCGCCGCTTTCCGCCATGGACTACTGCCTGTGCATGGGCGCGTCCGTGAGCGGTCTGCACGGGTTCTTGAAGGCAAGGCCCGAAGCCGCCGAGAACAGCGTGGCGGTTATAGGCGATTCCACTTTCATGCATTCCGGCATCACGGGCCTGCTCAACGCCGTGTACAACAATTCTCCCGTAACCGTACTGATATTGGACAACTCCACCACGGGCATGACGGGTCACCAGCAAAACCCCGCCACGGGTCTCACGCTCAAAAACGAACCCGCCCCGGCGCTCGACATAGCGGCGCTCTGCGCGGCGTTGGGCGTTCGGCGCGTATGCGGGGTTGACCCATACGACATGAAGGCGTTTGGGGTGGTTCTCGCGCGGGAGCTGGCCGCGCCGGAGCCGTCGGTGATTATCGCAAAGCGGCCGTGCGTGTTGCTCAAACACGTGAAGAAAGGCGCTTTTTTCACACTCGACCGTGAAAAATGCTCCGATTGCGGGCTCTGCCTCAAACTCGGCTGCCCCGCCCTGAAAAAGGGCGAAATAGACGGGACGCTTTGCGCCGGGTGCGGTCTTTGCGCCGCCGTGTGCGGCCGCTCCGCCATCGTGGGGCGCGCCCTATGACGAATATCGTAATCGCCGGGGTGGGCGGGCAAGGCTCGCTCCTCGCCTCCAAAATCTTAGGCTATCTTTACATGTCGAAAGGGCGGCAGGTGAAGGTGAGCGAAGTGCACGGCATGAGCCAGCGCGGCGGCAGCGTGGTGACCACGGTGCGCGCGGGCGAGGTTGTGCGCAGCCCGCTCGTCACGCCGGGAGAGGCGGATATGCTCATCGCCTTGGAGCGTTTGGAGGCGTTGCGCTGGCATTATATGCTCGGGCGCGGGGGCACGCTCGTGGCCTCCACGCAGACAATCCCGCCGATGACCGTTATTACGGGCACCGGGGTCTACCCGGAGGAAAGGCCGGAGGGTGTGTGGCTCGACGCTTTGGAGTGCGCGAGGAAGGCCGGCAGCGTGAGGGCGGCAAACATCGCCGCGCTCGGCGCGGCGAGCGCGTTTTTGGAGTTTGGCCGCGAAGAGTGGCTTTCGGCGCTTGACGCGCTCTTGCCGGAGCCGCTGAGGGAAGTCAACAAAAAGGCGCTGCTTTTGGGAGCCGAAGCCGCTTCCGAATATAAAAAGGGCTCGACTAGCACAGGCACAAAATAACACGCCCTTGATTGCCCCTTCATATGCCGGTTATAGCACCCAACATCCTATCCGTCAATAGGTTTTTGACATTTTTTCAGTAGTCTGAAAC
>JAIRWH010000077.1 GCA_031253545.1 Oscillospiraceae bacterium | reverse complement strand
ATCCAAGTCCGCGTGGACGACAATCTCAAGGACTCCGCCGATGCGCTGTTTGTTTCGCTGGGACTTGACACTTCAACAGCAATCCGCATATTTCTGGTCGCGTCCATTGAATCGGGGGGAATCCCTTTTGCAGTCGCCCACAGCACCGACCGTGATGCAACGGTTTTCGATGCCATAGAGCGACGCAAATCCGGTGTCCCGTTCCTGACGGCGGAGCAGAGTCTGGAAAACATGCGGGCGGCAATCAAAGCGGGGGTGGCGCATGGAACCTAAAACCCTATCGGTTTTCGTTGACCCGCAAGCCGACCGCAAGCTGGCTCACCACATAGAATTCCTTGCTCGCGTCAGCGAAGCGGCGGCAACGCGGTTGTACCAAGCATACGAGGATGCCTTGCATTTCATAATGGATTTCCCGGAAGCCTGCCCTGCATACTTGCCGCAAAAACCGACGGATGCGCGGCTTAGGTATAGTCCGTTCGGAAAACGTTACCGCATCGTTTTCGAGGTCGTCGGCGGCGAGGTGTATGTCTATGACATACAGGATTGCCGTCAGGACAGCGACAAAAACCTTGTTTAGGTTTTCGGAGGAAGGCAGGGCTTCACAGCGCCACCCACATGGCGGGGCGGAGCCGGGTATATGTGTCTGTGCCGCTAACCCTGAGCGGCGCGGGCTACCTCGGCGGCAAAGTCGTCTTCGCGCTTTGCCAAGCCCTCGCCCGTCTCGAAACGCTCGAAACCCACGACGGCCACGCCGCCGCCAAGCTCCTTGGCCCTTTGCGCCACATACTGCGCCACGGAAAGCGAGTTTTCGCGCACGAACGGCTGGCGCAGCAGGCATACTTCGTCTAAATACTTGCGCACGCGCCCCTCGATAATCTTTTCCGTGACCTGCGGGGGCTTCGCCTTATAGGGCAATCCCTTGGCGGCCGCCTCCTCGGCGCGGTCTTTTTCCTCTTGCTCCACCTGAGCCGTGATAATCTCGCGCTCCTTTTCCAAGGTCTGCGGGCAAACGTCCGCATCGCCCAGCCAAAGCGGGCGCATGGCGGCCACCTGCATGGCCACGAAACGGCCAAGCTCCGCAACGTCGGGGCTGCCTTTTAGGCTGTCGCTCACATCGAGCATAACGAGCACGGCGATTTTGCCGCCCGCGTGGATATACGGGGCGTTGAGGTATTTATCGTTGCGCGAGAACCTGCGGATTACTATATTCTCGCCGATGGTGTAGATATGTTCGCGCAGGGCCTGCTCCACGGTGAGACCGGGAGCGTATTCGGCGGCCATGAGACGCGGCAGGTCTTCGGGCGCTTCCTTGCCCACGACCACGGCAATTTGCCGCACAAACGCCTGAAACTTTTCGCTCTTTGCCGCGAAGTCCGTCTCGGAATTGACCTCCACAACGGAGCCGCCGCACCCTTGCGGGCAAGCCACGGCGCAGCACGCGCCCTCTGCGGCGATACGCCCGCTCTTTTTCGCGGCGGCGGCAAGCCCCTTTTCGCGGAGGTAGTCTATGGCCTTCGCTTGGTCGCCGTCGCATGAAAGCAACGCCTTCTTGCAATCCATCATGCCCGCGCCCGTAAGCTCGCGCAGGGCTTGCACGTCTTTAGCGGTAAAACTCATGTCAATTCTCCTTCCGCGGGTTTGTCGTCCGATATGTCGGGCTCCCCGGCGGCGGCATCCTCGCCTTGACGCCCCTCCAGCGCGGCGTTAGCCATGATTTGGGTAATCAGCTTAATGGCGCGGATGGCGTCGTCGTTGCCGGGGATGGGGTGGTCCACTTCGTCCGGGTCGCAGTTGGTGTCCACAATCGCGACAATGGGTATGCCGAGCTTGCGCGCCTCGGCGATGGCGTTGCGCTCCTTGCGCGGGTCCACTATAAACAGCGCGGCGGGCAGCCTTTGCATATCCTTCACGCCGCCGAGGTACTTCACGAGTTTCTCTATTTCGCCGCGTAGCTTGATGACCTCTTTCTTCGGCAGCATATCAAATGTGCCGTCTTGCTCCATGCGGCGCAGCTGCTGCATACGCAGCACGCGATTACGCATGGTCTTGAAGTTGGTGAGCATACCTCCGAGCCAGCGCGCGTTGACGAAAAACATGCCCACGCGTTCGGCCTCGTCGCGTATGGCCTCCTGCGCCTGCTTCTTCGTGCCCACGAAGAGCAACGAGCCGCCCTGCGCGGACATCTCGCGCACGAACGCGTATGCCTCCTCTAACTTTTTCACGGTCTTTTGCAGGTCAATGATGTAGATGCCGTTGCGCTCCGTGAAGATATACGGAGCCATTTTCGGGTTCCATCGGCGAGTCTGGTGTCCGAAATGGACACCTGCCTCAAGCAGCTGCTTCATGGTGACAACTCCCATGTGACGCCCTTTCCGCCGGTGTGTAACCGGCATTTTGATGTACCTCCGCGAGGCTTCATGCGCCGGGCGGCGGGGTTCGCCGTCAACGCCCTTTGTCGGCCCGCGTGCGTATTGCGCCGGACAGTTTGCGGCGCGAAATTGAGTATAACACAGAAACGGGCGATAATCAACACCGAAAAGAAAAAAACGGCCGTCAATCGGATTTACGTCGCGCGCCCCGTATTGCATACGCCGCGGCGGTGTGCTATAATGGCGTGGATGTGGCGAGAGCGCCGCGAAAGGAGCTGCCCGCTTGGATTACGTTTACGCCTCCCGCATATCGTCTTTGCAGCCGTCGGCCATACGCGAAATCCTCAAAGTCACCGCCGACCCGTCCGTCATATCCTTCGCCGCCGGCAACCCCTCGCCGGAGGCGTTCCCTTCGCGCGAGCTTGCCGAGCTTGCCGCCGGGCTTTTTGCCTCCGGCGCGGCAAGCGCGCTGCAATACGGCGTGTCGGAGGGCTACGCGCCGTTGCGCGAGATTACCGCCGCCCGCCTGCGCGAAAAGTTCGGCATAGGCTCGCCCGACGACGACCTCATCATCGTCAGCGGCGGGCAGCAGGGCGTGGAGCTCACGGCGAAGGTGCTGCTCAACGAGGGCGACACCGTGGTGTGCGAGGAGCCGAGCTTCATCGGCGCGCTCAACGCCTTCCGCTCCTATGGCGTGAAACTCGCGGGCGTGCCCTGCGGTGAGCGCGGCATGGACATGGACGCGCTGGCGCAAAGGCTTTCCGCCGAGCCCCGCCCCAAGCTCATCTACACCATACCCACGTTTCAGAACCCCACGGGCGCCACCATGCCCGCCGAGCGCCGCCGCCTGCTCGTCGAACTTGCCGCGCGCTTCGATGTGCCGCTCTTGGAAGACGACCCCTACCGCGAGCTGCGCTACGAAGGCGAGGACGCGCCCGCGCTCAAATCGCTCGACACGGGCGGGCGCGTTATTTACTGCGGCTCGTTTTCCAAGGTCATAGCCCCCGGCATACGCCTCGGCTATATCTGCGCCCCAAAAGGGCTTATGCAGAAACTCATCGTGGCAAAGCAAGTCTCCGACGTACATTCCAACCTTTTCTTCCAGGCTCTCGTGTGCGAATATATCAAGCGATACGACATAGACGCGCACATAGGGCAAATCCGCTCCCTATACCGCCGCAAGCGCGACCTCATGGCCTCGCTTTTGCATAAGCAATTCAGTTTTACCCTGCCGCAGGGCGGTTTGTTTATATGGGCGGAGCTGCCGCAGGGGTTAGACGGCTTTGAGTATTGCCGCAGGGCGGCGGCAAAGAAGGTGGCCGCCGTGCCGGGCGCGTCGTTTCTCACAGACGAGCGCGCCGCCTCAAGGGCAATCCGGCTCAACTTCTCGCTGCCGTCTTTCGGGCAGATTGAACAAGGGTGCGCCCTGCTCGGCGAGGCGCTCTGCGAATATATGGGGTGATTATTATGCGCCGGCGTTCGTTTTCGGGCATACAGCCTTCCGGCATACCCACCATCGGCAATTACTTCGGCGCGCTGCGCCATTGGGTGAATATGCAGGATGAATATGACGGCGTGTACTGCGTGGTGGATATGCACGCGCTCACCATACGGCGGAGCCCGCAAGAGCTTGCGGGCAATATCCGCTACCTTTACGCGCTGCTGCGGGCTGTCGGCATAGACCCGGACCGCTCCACCCTCTTTGTGCAGAGCCATGTGCCGGCCCACGCGCAGATGATGTGGCTCCTGAGCTGCTATACCATGTACGGCGAGATGCTGCGCATGACGCAGTTTAAGGATAAATCCAAGAAGCACCCGGACAACGTGAACACCGGCCTGTTTATCTACCCCGTTTTGCAGGCCGCCGACATATTGCTCTACGACGCGCACGCGGTGCCCATAGGCGCGGACCAAAAGCAACACGTGGAGATTACGCGCGACATCGCCGAACGCGTCAACGCGTTGTACGGCCCCGTGTTTACCCTGCCCGAGCCGCTCATACCGCCCGTGGGCGGCAAGATTCTCAGCCTGCTCGACCCGACGCGCAAGATGGATAAATCCGACCCCCTGCCCGGCGCGTATATCTCGTTAGACGACAGCCGCGCCGCCATCGCCCAAAAGCTCAAACGCGCCGTGACCGACAGCGAGGGCTCCGTGCGCTACGACCCGGAACATAAGCCGGGCGTGTCTAACCTGCTCGGCATATATTCGCTTTGCGAGGGCATAACCACGCGGGAGGCCGAGGGCATCTTTTCGCAAGGCGGCTACGGCGCGCTCAAAGACGCCGTGACGGAGGCGTTGGACGCCACTCTCGCGCCCGTGCGCGAAAAGGTGGCTTGCTATCTCGCCGATTTGCCGCAATTAGACGCGCTCATGCGCGAAGGGGCGGAAAAGGCTTCCGCGTATGCGGACACCGTGCTGCGAAAGCTGTGCGCCGCTTTGGGGCTGCTGCCGTGAACGATTTGCTCACGCCCATAGACCCTGAGTTTTTTATCAGGATAGTATTCGCCGTGTTCGCGGCGGCCATGGTTTCCTTCGCCGCCACCCCGCCCGTCATATTGCTCGCCAAGCGCGTGGGCGCGATAGACGACCCCCGCCGCGACTCCGGGCGGCGCATGCACAAAACGCCCACCCCGCGTCTGGGCGGCCTTGCCGTATTCTTCGCCTTCGCGGTCACCGTGTGGTTTTTCTCCGCCGAGATTACCACGGAGTTGCGCGGCATACTCATCGGCTCGGTCATCATCGTGGCGCTCGGCTGTGTGGACGACATCGTGGGGCTTCCGTATTGGCTCAAGCTGTTTTTCCAGCTTGCGGCGGCGTTTGTGGCGGTGTTCCACAACCTCATCATCAAGGCCTTTTCCAACCCGCTGCCGTTCGGCCCGGACTTGCTCAACTTAGGGGCCTTCGCCCTTCCCGTGACCATTATCTGGATAATGGCGCTCACCAACGCGGTAAACTTCATAGACGGCTTAGACGGCCTTGCCTGCGGCATCTCCGTCATCGGCTCCGTGTCGCTCCTTGTCATATCGCTCGTGACCAACGAGGGCGTTGTGGCGCTCATCATGGCCGCGCTGCTCGGCGGCTGCCTCGGCTTTTTGCCCTTCAACTTCAACCCCGCCAGAATCTTCATCGGCGACACGGGAGCCACATTCCTCGGTTTCGTGCTCGCCTGCGTGTCCGTGCAGGGGCTGTTTAAGGCGTATACGCTCATCACCTTCGCCGCGCCGTTTCTCATACTCGGCCTGCCCATCATAGACATCGTGGTTTCCGTGGCGCGGAGGCTTATTTCCGGCAAAAACCCCGCCCACGCCGATAAAAAGCATATCCACCACCGCCTCATAGACCTCGGCTTTTCGCAGAAGCAAGCCGTGGCGCTGTTGTACGCCATATCGGCCGCCTTGGGTCTCACGGCGGTGCTGCTCACCACAAGCGGCCCGCTCAGGGCGTTTATCATGCTCGCGGCAATCGCCGTGGCGTGCGCCGTATACTTTGTCATGCTCATCTTGCAGGCGCGGGCCCGCAAACGCCACAACGCCGCCGGAAAAGGAGATGGTGCAAATGGCGCAGATTAAGGTGGTCACCGTGTTCGGCACACGCCCGGAAGCCATCAAGATGGCGCCCGTGTGCAAGGCGCTTGCCGAACGCGGGGAGTTTCATTCCGTCTGCTGCGTCACGGGGCAGCACCGCAACCTCCTGCCGCCCATATTGCGGCACTACGGCATTACGCCGCAATATGACCTGCAAATAATGTCGCACGGGCAGACGCTCACCGACATCACCTCGCGCGTCTTGCTGGGTTTGGACGATATTCTGAAAAACGAAGCGCCCGACCTGCTCATGTGCCACGGCGACCCCACCACGGCCTTTGCGGCGGCTCTGGCGGCCTTCTATAAGAAAATCCCCGTGGGTCACGTGGAAGCCGGCTTGCGTACCTACGAACGCTATTCGCCCTACCCGGAGGAAATGAACCGCTCGCTCATCAGCCGCATAGCCTCGCTGCACTTCGCCCCCACGGCGGGCAACCGCAAAAACCTCGCGGCGGAAGGCATTACGGACGGCGTATACGTCACGGGCAACACGGTGATTGACGCCATCAACAGCACCACCTTGCCCGGTTATGTGTTCAAGACGCCCATGCTCGCGGAAATCTTGGCGAAAGACGCGCCGGTGGCGCTCCTCACCGCCCACCGCCGCGAAAACTACGGGCGGCCGCTGGAGAACATCTGCCGCGCCGTGCGCCGCATAGCCGCGGATTTCCCGGATATGTCCGTCGTCTACCCCGTGCACCCCGGCGCGCATGTGCGCCGCACCGTGTTCCCCATGCTCGAAGGCGTGAAAAACGTATACCTCACCGAACCGATAGACGTATTCGAGCTGCACCAGCTCCTCGCCCGCTGCCGTTTCGTGATGACCGACTCCGGCGGCTTGCAGGAGGAAGCCCCGGCGCTCGGCAAACCCGTGCTGGTATTGCGCAACGAAACGGAACGGCCCGAAGCGGTGGCGGCGGGCACGGTCATGCTCGTGGGCGTGGAGGAAGAGCCCATCGTCCGGGCGGCGCGCGCGCTCATGACCGACCCGGAGCTGTATGAGCGTATGTCCTCCGCCCGCAACCCGTACGGCGACGGCCACGCCTCCGAGCGCATCACAAGCGCCGTGCTCTGGCACTTCGGCCTTTCCGACCAAGAGCCGAGAGACTTCGCATCGTGAAAGGCGGCCGCGTAATCTATATATCCGTCGGCGCGCTGCTGCTTGCGGCCGTCTTCGTGTTTTTCTTCGCCCCCCCGTTTCGCCCGGGCGGCGATGTCGCGCCCTTAGCCCTGCCGTCGCCCGATGTGCGCCCCGGCGAGCCGATGGGCGTTATACCCGACCCCATACTCTCCTTCGCCCCCCGCGAGCCCCTTACCCCCGGCCCCGGCAGCGCGCAGGCGATTATCGCCACATTGAGCCGCGAGGACGCCTACTCCGCCGACATCACGGTGCGCTGGGCGTGGAGCGGCGGCGAGGGCGTGAGATACTACACGGTATATGTGCGCGCCGACGGGTTCCGCGCGGACGAAAAGGACTCCGCCGGCAAGGTGCTGCGCTCCACGCTCTGCATAGGCGACGACCTCTACTACCGAATACCGCCCGGCATCGCGGTCTTCGAGGGGCGGCGCGGCGATGCTTCCGTAGACGATTTCGCGTCCATACCCACATACGAAGACCTATTGCTCATGCCCGCCGACGTTATCACCAACATAGGCTACGACGCGGACGGGGAATACCTTGTGGTATATACCGCCGACAGCGTCTACCTTGGGCAGTACATCATCTCCGTGGCCACGGGCCACCTGCGGCAGGCCACGTTTTTCGAGCCGGAAAGCGCAAGCTATGTCTATCAAATGGATATGGCGTATATCCGGGGCGAGCCGCCGGAAGAAGCGTTCGTCATCGGCTCCGATTATTAGTTTCCCCATAAACCGATACTCCGCGAAAAGCCCCGCCGCGCGGCCTTTCGGCGCCTACCGCTCCGAACCCGGCAGCAAATCGGGTCGCCTTTGGCTTGTGCGCCGCAAGGCTTGCTCCTCTCTCCAGCGCAAGATGGCGGCGTGGTCGCCCGAAAGCAGCACATCGGGCACGCTCCTGCCGCGCCAGAGCCGGGGGCGGGTGTATTGCGGGTACTCCAACAGGCCGGAGGCGAAGCTCTCGTCTTGAAAGCCGCTCTCGTCGGCAAGCACGCCCGGTATCAGGCGGCACACGGCATCCGCCACCACGCAGGCGGCAATCTCCCCGCCCGTGAGCACATAGTCGCCGATGGAGATTTCTTCGTCCGCGCACTCCTCCGTAAACCGCTCGTCCACACCCTCGTAATGCCCGCAGATTAGTATTATGTGCCCTTCCGCCGCCAGGAGGGCGGCTTTGCCCTGCGTAAACACCGCGCCTTGCGGCGAGAGCAGTATAACCCGCCCGTTCCCGTGCGCGGCCGTGACATGCGTAAGGCAGCGGCAGAGCGGCTCGGCTTGCATGAGCACGCCCGCGCCCCCGCCGTAAGGGTAATCGTCCACCTGTTTCCTCGCGTTGTCGGCAAAATCCCTGATTTGGTGCGCGCGCAGTTTAATGTGCCCGCGCTCCGCCGCCCGCGCGATAATGCTCTCGCCCAAGAGCGCGTTTATCATGCCGGGAAACAGCGTAAGGAAGTCTATCTCCATATCACCCTCCGCATGTGTGATAATCCGGGTTATCTGGGGATGCCGTTTTGCCGTGAGGCGGACGGGAGTTTGCTTATACTGCAAAGCATCACAACTCTTTTCTCATTATAGCGCGTTTATCATGTTCCTCGATTTTAACAAAGCCGTTTTTTTCATACAACCGAATTGGGCCGCGGCAATCCCATTCATACCGTTCGTCACGCATATCGGGGAAACCCACGACAGCTATATAATCTTCGGTTTTTGCATCGGTTATGACTCGTTGCAAAAGAGCAGTAGCAACACCCTTCATCCGATATTCTGGGGCAATTTCAAAACAAACTACAGCTTTTTCCCGCTTTTCGGCAGGCGCATAAAAAGGATCGTCATTTGGCTGTTCCGCAGGGTAATTTGCCCTGTCGTTGGAGTTGCACCAGCCTATGGAAATGCCGTCATCATATGCCAAATATCCTCGCAACGCACCCTTTTCAATCTGCTGCTCGGCAATTTCCCGCGACACGCGACCAGCATCAGCTTCATCACAATTGTCACACGATGTCCGATAATCCGTTTTAGACATCTGATAGATTTGACAATAACACCGATAAGGGGAATCGTCTGTGAAAGCTCGGTTTTCAAAAAAATCGAAATAATCGGCAGCAAGCTCTGTTGTAAGTGGCTTTATAGTAATGTTCATGTATGCCTCCATTGCTTAATATAAA
>JAIRWH010000069.1 GCA_031253545.1 Oscillospiraceae bacterium | reverse complement strand
CGTTAGCCCGCTTTACATTGAGAGCCGAGCGCGTCTTCACGGATATGTCGCGGCAATACGCGTCATTTACGATTGACTTCACGGATACGATGAGGTCGTCCCCGCCGTCGTTGAGCGTATGAGAAGCTCCGATACGAAAAGGTTTGCCTCATACTCCGGGCGAACACCCATGTTGTTTATGCTGTACTCAAAGAGCCACCTGTCCTTCGCCAAGTCCCGGTGCCTTTGCTCGTGCCCCAGCTCATGGGCGCAAACGGGTTCAGCATGGAATTTACTATCGAGGCTTTTGTCCGCGACGTTCAGATGAACCCGTCTATCGTAACGTCCAAACGCTTTGTCGTAAGCCTCGCGTGTATCGCCTCTGTACTGCCGCTACCCCTTGATTACGCAGGTTTCCGGATTTGGCGTTATTATACTCTATGGGAACCGGCAAGTAACAACTATCCCCCTTGTCTCGCGTGTTTCTTGACAACGCCGCCCGTATTTGGTAAAATAAGCGGAAAAAGGGGGTGCGGGGATTGCGCCGACTGAAAAAGCCGCTTATTTACGCTTCGCCTGCGCTGTTTCTCGCCGCCGCCTCGGCGCTCGTGGCTTTGGCCACTTTCGCGCAAAGCCTGCGTCCGCGCGAGCCATCCGAACTGCTCTTCGTTACGCTGGGCGAAAAGACCATAATCGTGACCCAACAAAACAAGATAAACGCCCAAGATTTTATAACCCGGGCCGCCGCCGCGCTCTCGCAAGAACCCGAACACGGCTCGTATTGGTTGGGGGAAAACAGCGTGTTGCTCTTTGGCGGCGAAACGGGCGCGGGCTTTGCCCCGGAGTCTGTGGCGCTCATCGCGTGCCGCCGCCTTACCGCCGGCGACACCACCCCTCTTTCGTTTCCCTCGCGCCCCCTGCCGCAACAATCCGCGCTCGAAGCGGCCTATGAAGCGTCTTACGTAGCGCCGGAAAACGCCTCGTTTACGCAGGAAGACGGCGTGTATGTATTGCGTCCGCACAAATACGGGCGCGAGTTAGACATCGAGGCCGCCGTGCCTTACTATGTCAGCGGGCAGCTGCTTTTCACGGAGATACCCCTGCGCCCCGTGCGCCCGCAAGTCACCTCGGAAGATATAGAACAAGCCTCCTTCGGCGAGACGCTCGCCCATTCGCAAACGCAGCTGCCCGAATCCACCACGGAAAACCGCAAAAACAACGTGCGCCTTGCCACGGGGCACATAGACGGTCTTGTGTTGCTGCCGGGCGACGAGTTTTCTTTCAACGGCACCGTGGGCGAACGCACGGAGGAGCGGGGCTTTTTGGAGGCCGGGGCTTTTGTGAACGGCAGAATCGAAGACCATGTGGGCGGCGGCGTGTGCCAAACGGCCACCACGCTGTATATCGCGGCGCTGTACGCGGGTTTGGAGATTACCGAGCGCCACCAACACTCCTTGGCCGTGTCCTATGTGGAGCCGGGTTTCGACGCCATGGTAAACTGGGGCAGGAGCGACCTGCGCTTCCGCAACAATACCGACGAGCCGCTCCGCGTTACCATGAGCTTAGACGGCGATATGCTGAACGCCGATATTCAGGCTTCCGCGCCGCTCGCCGCCCCGCCCCGGTTTGAGTCCGTGGTTTCCCGCGTTGTGCCGTACGATACGGTATACGTGGATAACCCGCGCCTTGCCGCCGGAGCGGAGATTATCACGCAATACGGCCGCGACGGCTGCACGGCGCAGCTTTACAGGCTCGTTGAAAGCGAAGATGGTCAAGAACCCAAGCGCGTGTTGGAACACAGGAGCACATACAGACCCACCAACGAAATTATCGAGCGCGCCTTGCGGCCTTCGGCCTCCGCAACAGCATATACATAAACAGGCCGAGCGTGAGCAGCGCTGCCGCTGCGGCGAGGCCGAAAGAGCCTTGCGGCAGCAAACCGATACGGTATACGCAAAGAGCCGCGCCGTATGCGAAACCGCATTGCCAAAGCAGGGCAAACCAAAACCATTTCGCGTTCGGCATCTCCCGGCGCATAGCTCCCATTGCGGCCACACAGGGGGCGCACAGCAGATTAAACAGTAAAAACGAATAGCCCGAAAGCGCCGAAAAGTTTTGCGAAAGCGCGCTCCATGCCGCTTGCCCGCCTCCGCCCGCCTCCGCCGTGCCATACAGTATGCCGAGCGTGGCCACAATGCTCTCCTTTGCCGCCAGACCCGTGAGCGTGGCCGTGACGGGCCGCCAGTCTCCCCAGCCGAGCGGCGCAAACAGCCATGCCACCGCGCCGCCCGCCGCCGCGAGTATGCTGTCTTGCGCCTCCGCCCGCCCAAACGCCCCTTCGGTAAAGCCGTGGCCGGAAGCAAACCAGATGACCACGGACGCGGGAACGATGACCGCGCCCGCGCGTTTGACGAACGACCACCCGCGCTGCCACATATGGCGTAGCACCGCGCCCGCGCCCGGCCAATGGTAGGCGGGTAGCTCCATGATAAACGGCGAGTCCGAGCCGGAAAACGGCTTGGTTTTTTTCAGTATGACACCCGAACAGATAATGGCGGCTATGCCCGCGAAATACGCGCTCGGCGCCACCCACCACGCCCCCCGGAAGAGCGCGCCCGAAAGCAGGGCGATTACGGGCAGCTTGGCCGAACAGGGAATAAACGTGGTGGTGATTACGGTCAGCTTTCTGCAAGCGTCGTTTTCTATGGCGCGCGCGGCCATTATGCCGGGCACCCCGCAGCCTGTGCCGATGAGTATGGGTATGAAAGACTTGCCGGAAAGCCCGAACTTGCGAAACACGCGGTCTAATATAAACGCAATCCGCGCCATGTAGCCGCACTGCTCCAAAAAACCCAGGAAGGCGAACAACGCCAGCAGCTGCGGCAGAAAACCCAACACAGCCCCCGCTCCCGCGATGACGCCGTCCACAATCAACCCTTCCAACCAATCGGCGCAGCCGAC
The DNA here is from genome assembly GCA_031253545.1 of Oscillospiraceae bacterium. Taxonomy (GTDB): domain Bacteria; phylum Bacillota; class Clostridia; order Oscillospirales; family UBA929; genus WRLJ01. The sequence continues at coordinate 5,070 of JAIRWH010000069.1, read as the reverse complement.
TGCCGCAAGCGCCTGCTTTGCCGCGCCCGGCAGCGCCCTGCCGAGAAGCGCGCCGCTTATCCAATCCGCCGAAAATCCGCCCACCAACGTCACGGAGAGGAAATAGACGGCAAACATAATCAGGGCAAACAGCGGCAACGCCATCACGCGGTTTGTGAGCACGGCGTCTATCCTGTCCGAGGCGGTGAGGCCCGCGCCGTGCTTTGCCGTGACGCAGTCTTTGATAATCGAGTCAATATACTTGTATCTTTCGGCGGTAATCACGCTCTCGCTGTCGTCGCCCGCCTCGCGCTCCCCGCGCGCGATGTCGCCCTCAATATGCGCCGTCTGCTCCGGCGTGAGCCCGAGCTTTGCCGTAATGTCGCTGTCGCGCTCAAAGAGCTTTATGGCGTAAAACCGTTGCCGTTCCTGCGGCAGATGGTGCAGCGCGGCTTCTTCGATATGGGCGAGCGCGTGCTCCACGGCGCCGGAAAAATTGTGGCGCGGCACACATGCCTTGCCCGAAGATGCCGCCGCGAGCGCCGCGTCCATAAGCTCGGCAATGCCGGAGCCTTTCAGCGCGGAGATTTCCGCCACGGGGCAACCGAGTTCCCCGGCAAGCCGCGCCGAGTTGATTGCAGCGCCGCTTTTTTGCACCATGTCCATCATGTTCACCGCCACCGCCACGGGTATGCCGAGCTCCGTGAGCTGGGTGGTGAGGAACAGGTTGCGCTGCAAATTGGTGCCGTCTATGATGTTGATTACCACATCGGGGCGCTCCTCAATAAGGAAGTTACGCGTGATAATCTCCTCCGGCGAATATGGCGAGAGTGAGTAGACACCCGGCAGGTCCGTAACCGCAACGTCTTTGTTTTCCCTGTATCTGCCCTCTTTTTTCTCCACCGTGACACCCGGCCAGTTGCCAACGTATTGGGTCGAACCCGTCAGCGCGTTAAACAGCGTGGTTTTGCCGCTGTTGGGGTTGCCCGCAAGCGCGACGCGTATCGGCACCGTTCCCGCCCCCTTATGTCAGTTAGTGATTGCTAACTCATTGCGTGCCGCCAAGGCGGGGTTCTCATCCGCCCCCTGCCCGCTCCGAAGACAACAAATACACGCGTTCGGGGCGAAAAGTTCCGCGCCCGCGGCGTTACTCCACCTCAATAATATCCGCGTCGCTCTTTCGCAGCGAAAGCTCGCTGCCGCGCACATGGACTTCCATTGGGTCGCCGAGCGGGGCGACTTTGCGCACTATGAGCTGCACGCCTTTTGTGATGCCCATTTCCATAATGCGGCGGCGCAACGGGCCGCTGCCGGCCACCCGCACCACTCTCACGGTCTCGCCCGGCTTCACCATTTTCAGCGTCCTCATGTGGCACCTCCCACGGCGGTTATACATGACTAACTAACCCTATGTTAGCATAGACTAACCGACTTGTCAACGGCCTTTCCGAAAGTTTTTTGCGCCGCGGCAGATGTCCGGATGCATTTACCGTTCGCGCCAAAGACCGCCCTTCCCCGCTTTCTATGTTTTGCTTGACAGGGCGCGTTTGTCTTGTATAATAGTATTGGTATCCCTTTCCCGAAAGGCAGGTGTAACCCCCGTGAAACGCACATATCAGCCGAAAAAGCGCCAGCGAGCAAAAGAACACGGTTTCCGCAAACGCATGAAGACCGCCGCCGGGCGCAAGGTTCTCGCGCGCCGCCGCGCCGCCGGGCGCAAGGTTCTTACGGCCTGACGCCGCCCGTGACGCGCACGCTGCCCCTGCGCCTCAACCGTGAGTTCCGCTCCGTATACGTCCGCGGCAAAAGTTCTGCGGGCGTATATTTGGTTGTGCACGTCAAGCCCAACCGCTTGCCGCGCATACGCCTCGGCCTCACCGTGAGCCGCAAGCTCGGCGGTGCCGTGCAGCGCAACCGCGTCAGGCGGCGTATGCGCGAGGCATACAGGCTCAACGAAGGCAAGTTCCGCCCCGGGCTCGACATTGTGCTTGTGGCGCGGACGCGGGCAGCGAAGGCCGATTTCAGGGCCTTGCAAGACGATGTGCTTGCCGCCGCCCGCAGGTTAGGCGCGTTGCTGCCGTGAAGCGGCTGCTGCTGCGGCTCATCCGCTTTTACCGCCGCCATATCTCCCCCGCGCTGCCCCCCACCTGCCGCTTCGTTCCCACCTGCTCGGCCTATGCCCTGGAAGCCGTGGAAAAATACGGCGCGCTCAAAGGCTCCCTCTTGGCCGCGAAGCGGCTGCTTTCCTGCAACCCGTTTCACAAAGGCGGCTACGACCCCGTGCCGTAACGCCGCCGGGGGCTACGCGCGGGAACCCCGCTTTCGGCTTCCGAGGGCGATATTTATTCGATTAGGGTGATACTATTGGGCAATATCTGGGATACCCTCATTATCCAGCCGCTCGCCGCCCTGCTGCGGCTGCTCTACTCCGTCACCGGCAACTACGGCGCGGCGATTATACTGTTTTGCATCGTGGCGAAGGTGCTTTTGCTCTACTTCGCCGCGAAGGGCAAGAGGGGCATGATGAAGCAGCAGCGTCTCGCGCCAAAGCAGCAGGAACTGCAAAAGCAATACGGCAAAGACAAGGCCAAATACAACGAGATGCTCATGAAGCTCTACCAACAGGAAGGCGTGTCGCCCATGGGCGGCTGCCTTTGGTCGCTCTTGCCGCTGCCCATATTCTTCGCCCTCTACTCCCTCATCCGCAGCCCGCTCACCAACCTCATGCGGTTCACGAAGGAGCAGGTGGACACGCTCAAAGACGCGATTGCCCTGAAATTTCCCGACTTGCCCATAACGGGCGCGGACGCGTACTTTGAGCTGATGGCGGCGCAAAAATTGGTGGAAGACAGTAGCCTCATTCCCGAAGGCATAGACCCGGAAAAACTCATCAACTTCGACTTCTGGCCCGGCTTCAACCTCACGGTGCAGCCCACGCTTGAGTGGCCGTTGAATTGGTATGTGCTGCTGCCCATCGTTTCCGCCGCGTTTGCCTATGGCTCCATGGTGCTCACGCAGAGGTTTTCGGGCATGAAGCAGGCTGTGCAGGGCAACATGAAGTTTATGATGCTCCTCGGCCCGGTGATGAGCCTGTGGTTCGGCTTCATCATGCCGGCCGCCATGAGCGTGTACTGGATAGCCAACAGCGTGCTCGGCGTGGTGCAGGAATATTTCCTCACAAAGCACTTCAAGAAAGTGCTCGCGGAGGAAGACAGGCGGCGCGAGGAGCTTGCCGCGCGGCGCAGGGAAGCGGAGGAGCGGCAGAAGGCGGAAGACCGGGAGCGCCGCGCCCGCGAGATTGAGGAGCGCAACGCGCGCAACAAAGGCAAAAACAAGAAATATTACGTGAAAAAGCAGCCGGGCAAGCCGAAGCCGGCACCGCCGCCGGATAAAGCGCCGGAGCCGCCGGAGCCTGCGGCAACACAGGGGGAGGAAAGCTGAGTTATGGATAAGTACATTGACGCCGTGGGGCGCACTATTGACGAAGCCACCGCCGTGGCCTTGGAGCAGCTTGGGCTCGACCGCGATTCCGTGAGCGTGGAGGTGCTGACCGCGCCCAAGAGCGGCTTTTTGGGCATAGGCGGTGCCGTGGCTAAGGTGCGCGTATTTTACGGCGATTCCTGCCACACGCGCCTCACGGATTTCCTCGAAGGGCTTTTTGAGCGTATGCGCCTGCCCGCGACGCTCAATGTGGCCGATACCCCCGACGGCGGATTGGTTTGCGAGATTACGGGCGGCAACGCGGGCACATTCATCGGCAGGCACGGTGAAACATTGGACGCGCTGCAGCATATAGCCTCCGCCGCGCTCAACCGCGGCAGGGAGGAGCACGTCAGGCTGACGCTCGATGCCGAAGGCTACCGCGCCCGCCGCGAGGCCTCTGTGGCGGAGCTTGCCAAGCGCGGCGCGGAGAAAGCCGTGCGTTACCGCCGCAATGTAACGCTCGACCCCATGAACAGCTATTCGCGCCGCATTGTGCATACCACCCTGCAAGACTACCCGGGTGTGACCACCCACTCCGTTGGTGCCGAACCGGAGCGGCGCGTGGTTATCGCGCTGCGCCGGGACACCGACCGCGACAGTATTCAGTAAACCATGCGCGAGGAGGAGCGGGGATATGGAGTATAAATCCGAGGAACGGGCCAAACACGCCAAAGTCAACCGAAGCATCATGCTGGCTTGGGGCATTGTCTCCGGCGCAATCGCCACTGTGGTCTTGCTGATTGTGGCGTTGGTCGTGTTTTGGAACATGGACAGGCTGCACAGAGAGATTACCAAAAGCACGGAGCGCCGGACGCCCCTCGCCGTGGACCAGCAGCTCCGCGCCCTGGTAAACGCGGGGCGCTTTTCCCTGCTTTCCGACAATATGTCGGATTACAAACTCGTATACACCCCCAGGGACTGGAACATCGCCGTGGCGGACTTTTACGAAAAAACGGGCGTATTGCTGCATTTGCGGACGGAAGACAGCGCGTATTGGCTCACGCAGCAAGGGCGCGAGGAGGCCTACCGCGAGGCGTTCGGCGACGAGGATATGACGGGTCCCTATTTGCTGATTATATTTTCCCGCCAAAAAGACAGCGAGCGGCCGCGCGACGAATACGCACACATCTGCGGCACCGCGGCCGCGGCGCTGATAGACATGGAGGCCGCCGCCATCATTGAAGACTGCGTGAGCCGCCGTTACCTGTTCCGCAGAGGCATCTACTTCGAAAGCTACCCCGCCGCGCTCGCTTACGCCGCGAAACGCATTATGACCCCCTCGGTGGCACCGTCCCTGCTGCCCGCCCTGCTCCTGTGCGCGGTCGTCATCCCCGGCGTGGCCGCGTTTTTCATAATAAGGCACCGCAAACACAAAAAAGACGAGGCGATTCACGAGGTCCTGAACACGGATATAGACGAACTGGCAAAGCAAGCGAGAGACCAAGGCGGGCGATAGCGCCTGCCCGCGTTATACCATTCCCGCCAATCTTTCTTTCATTGCATCGCCTTGGGGTTGCGCATGAGCGCGACCAGGAGCATGGCCACCGCGCAGGTGGAGGCGGCGAGTATGAAGGAGACCGTGAGGTCTTTGGAGATGAGCGGGAACAC
>JAIRWH010000039.1 GCA_031253545.1 Oscillospiraceae bacterium | reverse complement strand
GGCTCCCTGGGGCGAATACCTGAACGAATATCGCTGCAACGTCAGCAAAGGCACCCTCGACCCGTATCCGGAGAGGCCGGACAATCCGCCTGCGGGTTACACGCAGGAGGACATCGCCGACGGTTTCCGCAATTACACGAGCCTTGCCTTCGACGTGGGCACGGGGACTACGGTACCGTATAGCCGCAAGATATACGGCGAAGACATCGGGGTGCCCGTCGGCACGGTATACGACCGATACACCCACACGGAGGCATAACCGAGGATGGAGGCCCTGCTCGCCTGCCCGTGCCCCCCGCTCCCCCGATGGGGAGGTAGTTGTTAGCGGACGGGGGAGCAGGGACAAAGCCCACGCGCATTAGCGGGCGGGGCTGATTGCGCCGCTACGCGGCGCTGATGCGGAAGATTACGGGTTACGGCGTTATCCACAAAGCGGGGCGGAGGCCGTGGCCGGAGTAGTTGACGAAGCGGCCGTTGACATTCATGTAGCCGACGTTGTCAATAATGGCGGCGCTGTCGGAGTCGCGGCCGGAGGAACGCAGCCACCAACTCCAAGCCGTGCCCGCGGGGTAATCCGATTCGTAGCCGGGTACCGCTTTTGCCGTGTACGCAATCCTCGCGTTGTTGCATTGGTCGTCTATCCAATACGCGCCCGACGGCCTATCCGCCAACTGCCCGCTGTCGCCGAAGTATTTGGCTGCTTCCTCAAGGGAAAGCAGGAAGATTTTATCTGTGGTGTCCGCTCCGCCGGGGGTGCCGTACCATTGGTTATCCTTATTCACGTTGCGCGTTTCGGCAATCTTCGCTTTGTCGTTCGCGGAAAAGCCGTTGTAGAACTCGCCGTTGAGGTATGCGCGCAGGTCGCAGTCGGCCCAGGTGATAGGTTCGTATGTGTTGTGATAGGCTCTGAAATCTATAATCTTGTCGGTTATAATCAGCGCCTTGCCGTTCTCCACAGCAAGCACACGCCACTCGTAGTCGCCGAAGGCGACGAGGCTGCCCACGGAGGGAGCCGGAGCTTGCGAGGGCGAGGGTGAGGGGGAGGGCGGGGGTGAGAGTGAGGGTGAGGGGGAGGGCGAAGGCGAGGGGGAAGAGGACGGCGACGGCGAAGGCGAGGATGTCTGAGCGGCGAGCCACTCTTCTATCGGTTGCAGCGACGGTTCATTCCCCGGCTCTATTCCCTCCGGCACAATGTCCTCCCACTCGGAATCACCATCGTCCGAACGCGTGCCCGGCTCCCCTTTGTCAAACAGCGACAATCCCCCAAGCCGAAAGAAAGCGAGACTTGTGCCGACCAGCAACGCCGCGACCGGGATTAGCACGAACAGCGCCGTCAGCCCATGCCCCCCGCGCCGCGCGGGTTGCGCCGGCTGCGCGGGAAATGCCGCGGGCTGCGCTTGCGGCGGCGACGCGGGAGGCTGCCCCGCCGCGCGGCCCGTTTGTTCATACCGCCCCGTGGCGGGGTCAAACCAAGTAACCGCGCCCGGCGCGGCTTCAAGCCGATAATATTTCCCGCTGCCGGGGTCGCGCGTAAAGCCTTCCGGCGGGGCATACGCCGCCGCAGGCACCGCAGGCAACGCCGCGCCGCATCTGTCGCAGAACGCGCCTCCGTCTGTTTGGCTTTGGCAATTAGGGCAAATCATGCGGCGGCCTCCTTTTGTGTGTTCCCCTAATATCTCGCGACACCTTACGGCGTTATCCACAAAGCGGGGCGCATGCCCTTCTCATTGCTGACAGTACCCGCCAAGGGATTAGACTCATAGCCCAACTCGGTGACATACCTGGCGTTATCAGTCTCGTCGGGGTGGTCTAAGTAACCAGGCATGCCGCTGTCCAGCAGCCACCAATCCCAAGCCACGAGTCCGTTGTTTCCGTCGCTTCTACCTATATATGGCTTTTCATACTCCGTACCCTTAACTTGAAAATAGGCTTTGCCGCCGGGGGTGTTGACTTGCGCGTACGTCACGGCCTCCCACCTGGTCAGCAGGAAAACCATATCGCCTTCCGTTTCGATAATCCGCGCCCGCTCGCTTCCGCTAAAGCGGTTGTAAAACTCCCCGTTCAGGTAAGCCCTGATGTCGGAGTTTTCCCACGTTATAAAGTCGCGGTTGTTGTGGTACGCCCGAAGCTCTAAAATTTCCTCGCTTACAATCAGGACTTTGCCGTCCCGCACAGTAAGCACCTTCCATCTGATTCCGCCGAACTCGATAATGTCGCCCGCCTTAACGTCGGTATACCGCGTGGGCGGCGTCAGGCTCCCGTCGGGCGGCGTCTGATTCCCGGCGGGCGGGTCGTCGGGGCTTGGCGACGGGCTTGGCGACGGGCTTGGCGACGGGGTTTTGTATGGCTTTATGCTGTTGCGCCGCTCGTCGTAACGTTGCTTAAACGTATTCATCCCAACCCATTCGGGGCTTTTAGGTGTGCCGCTTGGCTTCCCTTCCCCATCTTTGAATTGAAAGACGCTTTTAGCGCCGCTGCCGTCGGCGGAGGCGCGAACCCACTGTCGGCTATTCTCCGAATCGCGGCCCAAGGTATACCACAGATTGGTGGTGTAAACGTTCTTGCCGTCGGTCATTCTCGCCACGCCAAACAAGCCCAAAACCTTATCCGCAATGGTTTTGCTTCCCTTGGCGAAGTCGTTTTTCCAGATGGTTTCCTCTTTTTTCGCGTTCATGTACACGGTTTTCCCGGTGTCCCGATCCCGCGCCTGATAGGAAATCGTCCCATTCGGCTCGAGGGTAAACCACGGCACACTGGCCGCGGCGGTGTTGACTTGTTGGAAGCTGAAACGCTCGCCTTCTAATTGATAGATGCCTTGTTCATAGGAAAAATACATCGAGCCGTTGTTGGGTTGCATATGAGACGCGCCGGGAATGATGCCCATATAGGTTTCCGCTTCGAGATGATACGCGGCGATTCCGACGGCGGTTTCGATGTAGGCGATTTTCCCGACAATCGAGGCGTTGATGACGCGGCGCGCCGAGGCCGTGGCCGCGATTTTTGTGACATCCAAAGAACCCTTAAAATTGCCGTCGTTGTCGAACAACGTGGCGAATCGCGTGTCATGCTCCGAAACACGCACTTCGGCGGCGTTGAGCAGGGCGGCTTTGGTCTCCGCCCCGCTGTTTATCAACGATACGGCGGACCCGCCCGAAATTGCCGAAGCCGATGCCGCGACTCCGTCTTGCGCCGGAACGGTTACGCTGACAAACAGGTTCCCGCCGCTGTAGAGGATGGGCGATTGGTAGCCCGCGTCGTTTAAGCCGAGCAACGCGAGGTCGTCTTGCTCGATTAGGTCTTCGCAGAAATATTTGACGCCGTAAAGATAGTATAAATTACCGCCGTACCGAATATGCGTGTCTTCGGCGGCCAAGCTCCAAATATCCTCGTGCGCGTCGGCGGCCACGGTTATATAATCGCCGTTTATGTCGGTGAAAGACGTATATCGCAAATCGGTGAAAACCAAGGTATTGCCGCACACGTTGAGATTGGCGGCCGGGAAATCGGTGAGTTTGCTGATTCGCCCCGAGCGGTCTTGGCAATACAGGGTGCCGCCGTCCTCGAAGTTGACGAAGAAGAAATCCTCGCCCTGTACGGCGATAAAGCCGCCGTTTTGCAGATTCAGCATGTTATTTCCGAGGATATTGTCGCCGTTTTCGTCGGTAGGAATGTCGCAGTCCACCGGCGCGGCGTTGGAGGGCGTGTCTTCTCCTCGGCCCGGGTCGTCCGGCGCTCCGCCGCGCCCCAGAACGAAAGGCAGGCCGAAATAGCCGCCCGCGCCGAGCGCGCCGGCCAGTATCAGGGAAATAACGGCTTGTATTGCGGTCCTCTTCATTGTCGTTACGCCTCCGTGAGCTGTTTTTGCCGACTGCACGGCTAAGCGGAGTACACCGCGCCCGACTGTCTTTGTCAACCCCAAATACGGCAAACGAGCGTCTGAAAGCACGACGCGCCATAGGCGCGGTTAGTTGTCAGTGGACGGAAAAATCTATTATGCCAAGCATAATAGCACACCACGTGAGTGGGAGTGTAGTGGTTAGTTGTTAGTGGGTAGTGGACGGGGGGATGGGGGTTACGGCGTTATCCACATGGCGGGGCGGAGGCCAACTTCGGAGACGTTCACGCGGCCGCCGTTGACGGTCACGGCGCCGTCGTAGTAGACCAGGGCGGCGAGGTCCGTGCCGTCGCCGGGGGAACGCAGCCACCGGTATCAAGCCGCGGAGGTAGGCCAAGACGGCACGGCGAAATACCGCGACCTCCACGGCGGGCAGAGAACCGCTCCGCCGCCCCGGGTAACTTGCCGTCCGCGCGCCGAAAAAGCTCTTTCCGTTATTTTTCGATATACAGAATACCGTATAATCCGTCTTTCTTGGCGAAGGCGGTGTTGTCGTCAATACTCACGATGTGGTCGAACACAAACGGCAAAAACGTCTTCCCCGCCGTGTTGAGCATACCCCACTTGCCGTCCTTACACACGGCGGCGGCAAACGGCAGCGGCGGCTCGCCGTCGTTGCCGTAAAAATGCAATATCCGCCTGTCTATGTCGCTTTCGGGGTATTCGTAGCCGGTCAGTATCTTCGAGCCGAAAGCCAAGGCGTAGAGGTCGTCTATGAAAGCGTCCTCGTAGTTGTAGTAGCTGATATAGCCTTCCGGGTCTATCACGGGCGTGACAAGCGAAAAGTCCGCCCTGCGTATCACGCGGAAACGCTTGGAATAAGCGTAGTAGAAATTCGTAAACTCACCCGCGGAAAACTGAAACAGTTCGCTGCCGTCGCCGTCCTCATCGGATACGAGGTACATATAGCGCCGCAGTTTCGGGTCATACAGCCAATACAGGCTGCTGTTGCCGTGAGAATCGTCCACGCTCGACACAATCTCGCCCGTGAGCGGACTGAGCACGTAATGCGTGAATCCGCCGTCGCCGAGGCGCGCGGTGATTTTGTAGCGCCCGCAGTCGCAAAGCTCGATGTAATCGTAGTCGTAGCGCGGCGGCACAAGCCACATGAAGCCGTCTTCGTCCGTATACGGCTCGTCCGGCAGCGGCGAATGAGGCACATCGCCGAACGTGACGCGGCAGGAAGGCAAGGCGGCGAGCAATTTGTCGCAGTCGTCTCTGCCAATGGGGTTATCGAGCAGGTTGAGCGCGATGAGACCGCCCATGCGCGCGAGGATTGACGTGTCGGTGATGAGGTTGGAGGAAACGTCGAGCGACAAAAGGCCCGGCATGGCAAGCAAGGGCTCTAAGTCGGCGCTTTGCAGCCCCAATCCCGCGAGCGAGAGGTAATCGAGCGCGGCCAGGTCGCCGGGGGTAATGCCGCCCGCCGGCTTGCCGATAGCTTTCCGCGCCGCCGCCTCAAACGCCGCGCTCGTAAAGTTCACCGTCGGCTCGCCGGGCGCGGCGGTTTCGTCTGTGCCGCGGCTCGGCTCCGGCGAGTCGGACGGGGCGGAAGGCAAGGCGGGAAAGGACGGCGAGTGGCCGCCGGAGAGTGATTCGCAACCCGGCAAAGCCGCCAGTAAAAGCGGCAACGCCAACAAAGCGCAAAGCCTCATGCCGCTCCCTTCCCTCAGGCGAAGTCCACTTGCATATTTTCACCGATAACGCAGATATATGTTTTGCCTTCGGCAAGGGTTACCTCGCCGCCGTCTTCGTAGGTAAACACAAGCGGGGCGGTGCGGGAATCCTTGCGCCAGGCGATGGCGGCGGCGGTGCCGCCGGAGGCTATGTAACCCGTGCCCGCGCCCGTGAGGCGCACATCAAGGCGGCCTTCCGCGTCGCCGGGCACGGCGGTGACATCCGTGTGCAGCACGGCGACGTTGGCGACCGTAACGGGGCGCGAGGCGGCTTCATCGTAGAAAACCGCGTCGTATTGCCAGGCGGTGTATACGCCGGCGGCGGAATCATACTGAAAGCGCGTGGTTTTATTGCGCGTAAAATGCACGTTTACACCCGAAGCCCGGACAGAACCCGCCGACACGCCGGGCGCAAAAACCCAGCCTTGCTCGAAGCCTTGCGATTCCGCGGTGATATGCGCCCTTTCGGCCGCCTTGGCCACGCGCTCGCCGGAGGTGTACACGCTGTGTTCCAACCCCACGTTTGCCACACGGTCCGGGTCGCGCCACGCAAGCTCCGAGGCGTACGCGCCGCCGTTTACGTAGTCGAGGGTGGCCACGCCCCATTCCGCGATTTTGTCATACACAAGGTAACTGCCCCCGGCGTGGACGAATATGGCGTCGTGGCCGAGGGCAAGCTCTAAATAGTATGTGCGCGCGGAGCGCACCGTGCCGATTTTCTCCAACGCGTCGGGGTTGTAATACACGCCGAGCATGCGCGTAATGCCGCCCTCGGCGAGCACCTCGTATATAACGTCCGCGTAAGACACGCCGCTCATGGGCAGCGCGCGGTTGAGGTTATTGAGCACCACGGCCGTGGGGCGGCGAGCCGGGCCGCTGCCGGAGGGGAGCGCCTCGCCCGTGAGCGGGTTATACGCCGTTTGCTCCGGCGGCTGTTCGGAGGGCTGTTCGGGGGGTTGCTCCGACGGAGGCTGCCCGGACGGGGCTTGCCCGGAGGGCGAAGGGGTTTGCGCGGCGGTGTCCGAAGGCGGGGGCGAAGCGTCGCCGGGGCGCTGCTGCGCCATGGTGAAGGTGAACAGCGAAAACAAAAGGGTGAACGCCGCGATAATCAGGGTATGCGGACGCAACGCATCGGCGGCTTTTTTGAGAAAAGCGACGAGCTTCGCGCCGGCTCCCGTTTTGTTATCCATAGTCAAGTCTTACCTCTCCGTATTACGGGCGGCGGTTTTATCCCGTAATATACACTTGTAGCACAACGGGGAACAAATGTCAAGCGAAATTGTGTCAATCCGCTTGCCGTCCGTTGTCCGGGTGTCAATGATGTATGAAGTGGCCATGTCCGGCGGGCGCGCCCGACAGCAAAAACCCGGAAACGCTGACGGAGATACTTTGCGGCATAAACAAACCCGGCAAGACGGTGGTCGTGGTAACCCCCGCAACCACGTTCCCCGTTCCCCCGTTCCCCCGCTCTCCCGTCTCCTATCCACTAACAACTATCAACTAACAACTAAAACCCCTTGACAAGCCCCTCGCCCGGCGGTATAATGGACACATAAAAGGGCGTTGCCGTTCAGCGGCCGGCCGAAAGTCGCAGAAGTGACCGCGCACCTTAGCCTGGGGCGGTCACTTCTTGTCGTCTTTCCAAGACCTCCATGCTATATAAACCGAGATAGCCATGAGAAGCAAGTAAAGAACCTCAAACAAAGTCGTGAGCCTCACCTCCCTTC
>JAIRWH010000028.1 GCA_031253545.1 Oscillospiraceae bacterium | reverse complement strand
GTATACAGCGAGAGCGCGCGGTAAAGCAAAAACACCTCGCTGATACTGTGCCAATACCCTTTGTGGGGAGTGTTTCGCTCCGCTTCTTTGAGTATTTTCCACAGTTCGCTTACCGTGTTCGGCACCATCACCTCAAGGTGGTGTCACCATGTTTCCGATGTGGTTTACATTAAGTTTGGGGAATTAGATTGAGGTGCCCTCTCCCCGCCGTATTGACTGCTGCGGGTGTCTGCGGTAAAATGGTAGCCATGAACGGAGGTGCCTTTATGAAAACACCGCTTGCCGCCCTCTCGCTCTCGCTGCTGCTCTTGTTCGCCGCCTGCTCGCCGTCTTCCGCGCCGCCGAGCGAATCGCCCTCGCCCTCGCCCTCGCTCCCGTCCGAGCCGCCGCACCTGCCGTCTTCGCCGTCGCAATACCCGCCCGACGTGACGCAGCCGTTTAACGACATCACCGCCGCGGAATGGGTGGCCGCCGTGCGCGTGGGTTGGAACCTCGGCAACACGTTCGACGCGTGGAGTCAATCCGTGACCCCCGCCACCACCGTGAGGAGCATGGAAACCATGTGGGGCAACCCGCAGACCACGCGCCCGCTCTTTGTGGCGCTGTACGCCGAGGGGTTCAACGCCGTGCGCATACCCGTCACATGGTTTAAGGCCTGCGACGAAGACTACAATATCCGCGAGGACTTCTTAGGGCGGGTCAAGGAGGTCGTGGGCTGGGCGCTCGACGCCGGTATGTACGTTATCCTCAACACCCACCACGACGACAAGAACATCTTCAACATCTACGACACCGACGACATGGAGGAGACAAAGCGCGTGTTCGGCAAACTCTGGGAGCAAATCGCCGCGAACTTCTCCCACTTCGGCGAGCGGCTGATTTTCGAGCCGATGAACGAGCCGAACACCGCCAATACGCCGAATATGTGGAACGGCGGCACGCCCGCCGAGCGCGAGAACATCAACGCGCTCAACCAGCTCTTTGTGGACACGGTGCGCGCGTCCGGCGGCCACAACGACAAGCGTGTGCTGATGGTCTCCTGCCAGTCCGCGCACGCGCACACGTTTGGCATATTCAGCGAGCTGCGTATACCGGAGGACACCGCCCCGAACAAAATCATTGTTACCATACACGAATATGTGCCGTATGCCTTCGCGCTCTCCACGGCATCCACCGCGCCCTCCGCGTGGAGCGCGGACAAAGCCGCCGACACCTCGCCCATACACACGCCCATAGACTTAGCCCATAACCTGTTCGTGAGCAATGGCATACCCGTGGTAATGGGCGAGATGGGCGCGATGAACCGCGACAACACCGACGCGCGTGCCGCGTGGGCGGAGTATTATATAGGCTACGCGCGCGGCAAGGGCATACCGTGCTTTTGGTGGGACAACGGGCAGCTCGGCATAACCTCCGGCGACACGGAAACCTTTGGCCTGATAGACAGGAGCAACTTCAATATCGTGTACCCGGAACTGGTGGAAGCCATCATGCGCGGCGCGGGGGAGTAGTTTATCGCTTCGGCGCAACAACGGCGAAGGAAGCGCGGCATAAAAAGCGGCGACCCGCAAGGGTCGCCGCCAAAGTTCCGCTCGACGGAGTTTGCTCAACGCCGAGCGGCGCATTTTGCTTTCGTCACATGCGCCACTCCTTTCGTACAGGTTTGCCAACGCGCGTTTGCAAGCACAGCGTACCACACCGCGTGGCGGCTGTCGAGCGCGTTTGCGTTACGGTTGCGTTACGGCAGGAAGGTAATTCATCTTGATTTGCCATTAGGGCAATAGCGAACGGGATAAGACGTTGACTTCCGCCCGAAAACCCGCTATGCTATAATAAGAGACAACAACGATGGCGGGTCGGGTTCGGGTCGTTACCCGAAAGGCGGGAAGGGCGATATGACAGAAGCAGGCTACGATAAAATCTACGAAACCGCCAAACGCGGCGGCAAGTACGCCGTGGTCGGCGGGCGGGAAAACCGTCCATGCCGGCGGAGCGGGGTACGCAAGGTTTGGCCGGAGGACTGATAATATGAAAAATGCGGTTTGCGCGGCGCTGGCTTTGTGCCTTTGCCTTGCCGCCTGCGTCGGGGTTCCGTCGCCCTCGCCCTCTCCCTCGGCTCTTACGCCGTCGCAGGGCGCGGGCGGCTCGTCGCCGTCGCTTTCGCCGGGCGAGACGCAGACCGACAAAGGCACGGAGACCGCGAGCGAAAACCCCGGAGGGGATTATGAAGGAGGGGACGATATGCCGAAACTCTATTACCAGGGGCACGGCAGCTTTCGCCTGACCGCCGCCGACGGGCGCGTTATATACGTTGACCCGTATGCCGGCGACGGGTACGACCTGCCTGCGGACATCATACTCGTGACGCACCAACACTCCGACCACAACCAGATAAACCTCTGCGCGCAAAACCCCGGCTGCCGCGTTATTACCAACGCCGAGGCGTTGGAAGGCGGCAAACACAACACCTTCGATGTGGACGGGATTATCATCGAGGCTGTGGAGGCCTCGAACAAAAACCACGACCCCCGCCTGTGCGTGGGGTATATCATCACCATAGACGGCGTGAAGCTCTACGCGGCGGGCGACACATCCAAGACCGCAGGCATGGCCTCTTTCGCGGCAAGGGGCATTGACTACGCCCTTTTGCCCACGGACGGTGTGTATAACATGGGGCTCGCCGAAGCCGCGGAGTGCGCCGCCCTTATCGGCGCGAGGCACAATATCCCCATTCACGCAAAACCCGGCGCGCTCTTCGACCGCCCATACGCCGAGGGGTTCGACGCGCCGAACAGGCTGATTGTGGAGCCGGGCGAGGAGATAACGCTTTCGCGGGCTTGACGCGGGGCGACAAATCACCGTCGCACTTGACAATGTAGGCAAAATTGCGCTATGGTGAACATGCGTTGGCTTTGCAGTCGGCAAGCGCGGTGTGCGAATGGCGTGGTATTTATATTTGCAAGGGGGTTTGTGCCGTAAAGTGTTCAATCAATTACTTTCGCTTATAATTGAATGCGTCAGGGACAGGTTTTATGATGCCGTAGAAAAAATCAACAATTTCATATCGTCTGCGGACTGCTTTGAGGATATTTTAGCGCAGATAGGAATAATCCCTGAAGCCGTTGGGCACGATTCTACCGAGGAAAAGTTGTTTGCGAAAGCGTCGGATGCCGTCCTTTCGAGGGTTTTTCGTGAATTGGGGTTGAAGTCAACGGTGCTGTCCAAGCGATCAGACAGCGCGGATGTTATCGCTCAATCAAACATTCACGGATATACGCTTGTTGCAGACGCAAAGGCTTTCCGCCTGAGCCGAACGGCTAAAAACCAAAAAGATTTCAAAGTCGGTTCTTTGTCCGCTTGGAGAAAAGACGCAGATTATGCTGTTTTGTGCTCCCCTTATTTTCAATATCCACGCAATCAAAGCCAAATATATGCACAAGCCGTTGACGGCGACGTATGCCTATTAAGTTGGGAACATTTGCTTTTACTCATGCAACACGGAATAAAGGAAAGTGAATTACTGAACCTTTCTAAATTATGGGGTATTGGTAGCGTAATGGCACGCAAAACAACAGTCGCAGAGAAGAAAAAATGCTTTATCCGTGAATTTGATGGCCATATCCTCTCGACAGTCGGCTTATCTCAAATGGATTTCGACCGTTCGTTATCCATCTCCATTGACAGAATAAGAGGCAGGGGACATTCTGAAAAAACTTACCTGGAAAAAGAGCGCGGGACTATATGCTCGTACTCGCGCGAACAAGCGGTAAATGAGTTGATAAAAGCTAAGAAAATTGATGAAAAGATACGACGCATAGACCTCTACGTCAAGGAGGTCGGTGTATGTACGATGTCATAATTCCCGGTAATTCGGCGGATGTCTTGAAAACTTTGCCGGACGAATATGTGCACGCCATTATTACCGACATTCCATACGGGATTTGTTATGATGGGTGGGATGTGTTGCACAACAATACAAATTCGGCGTTAGGCGGTTCATCTGTCGCCCAAAGTAACGGGGGGGCGCTTTTCAGGCGCAGGGGCAAACCGCTGAACGGTTGGAGCGCCGCCGACAAAAGAATACCGCTTGAATACCAAGAATGGTGCGCCTCTTGGGCAGGCGAATGGCTCCGCGTGCTGAAGCCCGGCTCCTCGTGCTTGGTTTTCGCGGGTCGCCGCCTTGCCCCAAGGTGCGTTGTCGCGTTGGAGGATGCCGGTTTCACGTTCAAAGATATGTTGGCCTGGAAAAAGAGTACCGCGCCGCACCGTGCGCAAAGAATATCTGAAATATACAAACGGCGTGGCGATACCGAACACGCCGTTTATTGGCAAGGTTGGCGGGTCGCCAATCTGCGTCCGGTATTTGAGCCTGTTTTGTGGTTTCAGAAACCGTACAAGACGGGCGGCACCATTGCCGACAATGTCTTGGAATATGGCGTAGGCGCTTGGAACGAAAGCGCCATTTCCGGGTGCTGCATTGAATCTTACGGCAGTATTTCGTGTTCAAATGTATTGTCGGTGCCGTATGAAAAAGATGACCACGGATTACACGAAACGCAAAAACCACTTAGACTTATGGAATGTCTGGTATCGCTTGTAACACAGGAAACGGCAATAGTGCTTGACCCATTTGCCGGTTCGGGCACGACTTGTCTGGCTGCAAAGAAGTTAAACCGCCGCTATATTGGCGTGGAAATAGATGCCGACTATGTTGAGGTCGCTCGAAAACGCATAGCAAACAGCGCGGCGCTCGATTGACTTTTTTTCGCCCGTAGTGTATAATGGCTCTAACGATATTTACGGAAGGAGCGTATACATGACACTCACCGCCAACGCAGCCTTAAACGCTTGGCTCGCGGAAGTCCGCGACCTCTGCCGCCCCTCGGAGGTATATCTGTGCGACGGCTCGCAGCAGGAGTATGACCGCCTCATTGCGGAAATGGTGGCCTCCGGCATGGCCACGCCCCTGAAGAAGCGCCCCGGCTCTTACCTTTTCCGCAGCGACCCGTCCGATGTGGCGCGCGTGGAAAACAGGACGTTTATCGCCTCGCGCCGCAAGGAGGACGCCGGCCCCACCAACAACTGGATTGACCCCGACGAGCTGAAAGCCACGATGACGGGGCTGTACAGCGGCTGTATGCAAGGGCGCACCATGTACGTTATCCCGTTTTCCATGGGCCCCATCGGCTCGCCCATCTCCAAAATCGGCGTGGAAATCAGCGACAGCCCCTATGTGGTCATCAATATGCGTATTATGACCCGCATTGGCTCCGAAGTGCTCGCCGCCCTCGGCGAGCGCGGCGAGTTCGTGCGCTGCCTGCACTCTGTGGGCAAGCCCCTCGCCCCCGGCGAAAAAGACCTCTCGTGGCCCTGCGCGCCCATCGAGCAGAAATATATCTCCCATTTCCCGGAGGAAAGGACGATATGGTCTTACGGCTCCGGCTACGGCGGCAACGCCTTGCTGGGCAAAAAGTGCTTCGCGCTCCGCATAGCCTCCGTGCAGGCGCGCGACGAAGGCTGGCTCGCCGAGCATATGCTCATACTCAAAATCACCTCCCCCGAAGGCAAAACGGCCTACGTCTGCGGCGCTTTCCCCAGCGCCTGCGGCAAGACCAACCTCGCCATGCTCGTGCCGACCATCAAGGGCTGGACAGTGCAGACCGTGGGCGACGACATCGCGTGGATGAAGTTCGGCGCGGACGGCAGGCTATACGCCATCAACCCGGAGGCCGGTTTCTTCGGCGTGGCGCCCGGCACCTCGTTAGACTCCAACCCCAACGCCATGCACACCATTGAGCGCGACACCATCTTCACAAACGTGGGTCTCACCGACGACGGCGACGTGTGGTGGGAAGGCATAGGCATCCCCGCCCCCGCCCACCTTATTGATTGGCAGGGCAACGACTGGACCCCCGACTGCGGCCGCCCCGCCGCCCACCCCAACGCCCGTTTCACCGCTCCCGCCGCCCGCTGCCCTGTGATTGCCCCGGAGTGGGAAGACCCCGCCGGTGTGCCCATATCCGCCATATTGGTGGGCGGCCGCCGCCCGACCACCATACCGCTCGTCAACGAAAGCCTCAACTGGGCGCACGGCGTGTTCCTCGGCTCGGTCATGGGCTCCGAGATTACCGCCGCCGCCATTTCCGACAAAATCGGCCAAGTGCGCCGCGACCCGTTTGCCATGCTGCCGTTTATGGGCTACCATGTGTGCGATTACCTCAACCATTGGCTTAGCGTGGGGCAAAAGGCGGACGAGGCGAAGCTCCCGCGTATCTACTACGTCAACTGGTTCCGCAAGGCGCAAGACGGCCGCTGGCTCTGGCCGGGCTACGGCGAAAACAGCCGTGTGCTCAAATGGATATTCTCCCGCGTGAGCGGCGAGGGCCACGCCGTGGCCACGCCCATTGGCAATATGCCTTCCCCGGAGGATATAGACACCGAGGGTCTTGCCGTGGCGCCGGAAGATATGGCGCAGCTGCTCGCCGTGGACCGCGAGGCGTGGCTGCGCGAGCTTGAATCCGTGGCGGAAAACTACGCCGAATACGGCGAAAAGCTGCCCGCCCGCTTGCGCGAGGAGCTGGATAAACTGCAAAAGGCTCTGGCGTAATCGCCCGCGCTGTCCGCCGTTTTTCCGCTTGACAAGCGCGAGGGCAAGCGTTATAATCAACATTGCGGCTCGCCCTTTCGGCGAGCGCGCGGAGGCATGGCTCAGCCGGTAGAGCACCTGCTCCACACGCAGGGGGTCGGCGGTTCGATTCCGTCTGCCTCCACCACAGGCAAACCCCCGCAGGCGTAGGGCTTGCGGGGTTTTTGTCGCCTCAATTCTCGGCGTTTGCGTGATGTTTGCGGCCGGGGCTATGCTTTACGGTGTTGCTTATAGTCCGTTGCTTCCCGATGTGAGAGCGCATATTATCATTATCGGGGGTGGTGTCGTGGTTACCGAGAGTTTCGGATGCCGCGTCAGGCGATTGCGCCTTGCGCGCGGCGAAAGCCAAGAACAGTTTGCGGCCGCCATCGGCTTAGACAGGTCGTATTACGCTTCGGCGGAGCTTGGAAAACGTAATGTGTCGCTGCTCAATATCAAGAAAATTGCCGATGGTTTCGGAATCT
>JAIRWH010000027.1 GCA_031253545.1 Oscillospiraceae bacterium | reverse complement strand
GTATACAGCGAGAGCGCGCGGTAAAGCAAAAACACCTCGCTGATACTGTGCCAATACCCTTTGTGGGGAGTGTTTCGCTCCGCTTCTTTGAGTATTTTCCACAGTTCGCTTACCGTGTTGCCGATGTGGTTTACATTAAGTTGGGGGAATTAGATTGAGGTGTTGTTAGTTCTCAGTTGTCAGTTGTTAGCGGTTAGCGGACGAGGGGAGCGAGGTTACGGCGGGCAAGGCCGCAGCCGTCGCAAAAGCGGGCGGTGTCGGCAAGCTGCCTTTGGCAGTTCGGGCAAAGCATATGTGTTACCGCCTTTCTCTTTGATTATGTCCGTCGCGCGCCGTTTACGCGGCGCGGCTACGCGGGTATTCGAGAGAGCATAAACCCCGCGACCTTTGGCGGCTGCGGGGTTTAGCGTGGAGCTTGTGGTCGGAATCGAACCGACAACCTGCTCATTACAAGTGAGCTGCTCTGCCATTGAGCCACACAAGCGTATTCCGCAACCGTCGCCGTTTATTCTACCACTTTGCGGCGCGCCGGTCAATGGCCATACTTCCAAAAAGCGGCGGAAGCCTCCACTTTCGCGGCGGCGACCCATTCGTCCAAGAGCGCGGTATACCCGCGTCTTTTGTATTCGTAAAGCAAATCGCTTTCCGCGGGCTTTGCGCAATCTTCCGCGAGCGCAATAATAAACAAGCCTTCCGGCGTTTCCACCACCTCCGATATTTCCCCGTGCCCCAGCGTTTGCAGCGTTTCCGCCACATCGGGGCCGAACAGGTCTTTGGGAAAGGCGTAGCCTCGCGGCGAGAGAGCCATGGCGTAATCTTGCCCGTGCGCCTTAATCTGTTCGTAAAAGTCCTCGCCGCCCGCGATGCCGTCGCGCAATTTTCGCGCCACGGCCCGCATCCTGTCTAAGTCTTCGCCGACAAGCCTCACGCCGTCGTCGTCGGTGAGCGAAAAATAGAGATACGCCGCGCCCACATAAAGGTCGGCGTAAAACTCGTCCAATTCGTTCGCGCCCGGAGCCTTTTCGCCGCCGATACCATACAGCGCGTCTATGAGACGGGCGGTGAGTATGGGGTATTCGTAGTTGAAGAAACGGTACGCCTCTCTGTGCTCGGTCACATCGGCCATATCCGCGTTAATGGCGGCTATATCGCTCTCGCTCAGGGCGAGGTTCATCTCGGTCGCTTTCTTTTCCGCGGTAAAACTCTCCGCAAGGATTCGCAACGCGCCCTCGCGCCACTCCTTGGACGTAACGGGCTCTCCGCTCACAAGTTTCACGGCCGAGAGCTCCAAGGCGTACTCTATATACTGCTCCGGCACATCGCGGCCGTCTATGCGCGCGAGCGGCTCCGCCTTGCCGCAGGCGGCGAGCAACAAAAGCCCCGCGCATAAAAACGCCGCTTTTTTCACAGCTTCTCCACCCCGCTTCCGTATGTACGCCCGGCGCTCCCGCGTGTCACCGCGCTCAGTCGGGTTCGTCCGCCGACCAGTTGTGCCACACGTCCTGCACATCGTCGCTGTCGTCCATTGCCGTAAGGAGTTTCCGCATGAGCTTTATGTCCTCCTCACCCGTCAGCTTCACAAGGTTTTCGGGCACAAGCTCCACAGAGGCACTCAGAAACGCGAAGCCGTCGGCTTGCAGGGCGTCTCGGCACATGGAAAAACTTTCGGGCGCGCAGGTAATCTCATATACGCCGTCATAGGTTTGCACGTCGGACGCGCCCGCTTGCAGCGAGAGCAACAACACATCGTCTTCGCCGAGGTCGCCGCATTCGGCAATCATCACGCCCTTCGAGGAAAAGCACCAGCCCACGCAACCCGCCGCGCCGAGCTTCCCGCCGTATTTGTCAAAATTGTGGCGCACCTCCGAGGCGGTGCGGTGGCGGTTGTCGGTCATCGCGTCCACGATGACCGCCACGCCGCCCGGCCCGTAGCCCTCGTAGCGCACGCTTTCGTAATCACCCCCGCCGCCTCCGGCGGCGCGCTCGATAACGCGTTTGATGTTTTCCTGCGGCACATTGCCCGCCCGCGCTTTCGCCATGCAGTCTTTCAGACGCGGATTGGAGGCGGGGTCGGCTCCGCCCTCCCGCACGCTCACGGTTATCTCGCGAGACAGTTTCGTAAAGAGCTTGGCGCGCTGCGCGTCGGTCTTTTCCTTCCTGTGAGCGATATTCTTCCACTTTGAGTGCCCGGACAACCCGCCCGCCCCCCTTACGCAAATCGGAGTATCGGTTATAACCCCCGTTCCGTTATTGTATCACAAACGCCGCCCTTTTGCCAACCGTACCTCTCTCCCGGCAACCGTTGCCGGGGGTAATCATCGGTCGGCATTTCCGTTTTTATAACGTTAAGGAAGAGGGGCGGCGAGGGGCGGCGAACCTTTCAGCGGCGCATCTTTTTTCTCATGTGCTCCAAGCGGTTCAGCGCCTCTTGCAGCGTGTCGTTTCTCTTGGCGAAATGCAGGCGGATGAGGTGGCGTATATCCTCGCGGAAAAACACGGAGCCGGGCACGGCACCCACTCCCACCTCCTCCGCGAGCCGCTCGCAAAACTCCACATCGCTCTCGCAGTTATATTCGGATATGTCGAGCATCACGTAATACGCGCCTTCGGGCACGGTGTGGCCGATACCGAGGGTGTCTAAGCCGTTGAGAAACAGCTCGCGCTTTTCGGTGTATTCGCGCAAAAGGGCGCGGTAGTAGCCGTCGCCGAAGCGCAGACCCACCGCGGCCGCCTCCTGCAGGGGCGCGGCCGCCCCCACCGTCAGGAAGTCGTGCACCTTTTTTGCCACGTCAATCACGGCTTCCGGCGCGATAATGTAACCGAGCCGCCAGCCGGTCACGGAATATGTCTTGGACAGGGAGCTGCACGACACGGTGCGCTCAAACATACCCGGCAGCGAGGCGATGTATGTGTGCTCATGCGGCGCGTAGACGATATGCTCGTAAACCTCGTCGGTGATAACATACGCGTCGTATTTTTGCGCGAGCGCCGCAATCACAAGCAGTTCGTCGCGGGTGAACACCTTGCCGCAGGGGTTGGACGGGTTGCAGAGTATGAGCGCCTTCGGGCGGCTTCGGAAAGCAAGTTCCAAGGCCTCTTCGCTGAACTTGAAACAGGGCGGCTCAAGCGGCACATATATCGGCTCCGCGCCGGAAAGAATCGCGTCCGCGCCGTAGTTTTCGTAAAACGGCGAAAAGACGATTACCTTGTCCGACGGGTCAACAAGGGTCATCATGGCCGCCATCATCGCCTCCGTGCTGCCGCACGTCACCACAATCTCTTTATCCGGGTCAATGCGCCTGCCCATAAAGCGCGACTGCTTTTCGGCCAAGGCTTCGCGGAAGTTTTGCGCGCCCCATGTGAGGGAGTATTGGTGGGGGCCGTCGAGGGCGACCCGCGCCAATCGCTCCAGTATTTCCCTCGGCGGCTCGAAGTCGGGGAACCCTTGGGAGAGGTTCACCGCGCCATACCTCTGCGAAACGCGCGTCATGCGGCGGATTACGCTGTCCGTAAACCCGGACGTGCGCTCCGAGAGCTGCCTCATATCCCTTCCCCGCGCGATTTGGCCACGGTTTCGGTGCGTTGGTCAATCACGCGCTTGGCCTTATGCGTGCTGCGTTCCAATGTGCCGTGCGGGTGCACGTTTACTATGGCGGGCCGGACGCCGATACGGGCCTTCATGGCGTTCACCGTTTTCTCGCGCACCTCGTCGTCCGATATGTCCGACACATTCTCCACGTTTACCTCATACTTGCAGGTGTAGCTTTCCTCGAATATCCGTATGGTGTATTCGTTGGATATTTCCGGCATGGCGCGTATGACATACTCTATGTCGGACGGGTATACGTTGACCGCCGAAACGATAAACATATCGTCTTTCCGGCCGTCCACATAAATACGGCCGAGCGTGCGCCCACATTCGCACGGGGAAACGTCAATGCGGCCTATGTCGCCGGTGCGGAAACGGATAATCGGGCGCGCCCTTTTACGCAGGGTGGTAAACACAAGCTCGCCGCGCTCGCCCGGCGGCAGCGGCTCCCCGCTGTCTAAGCCCACGGTTTCCACATAGATGTGGTCTTCGGCTATATGCAGCCCGTCGTGGTGTTCGCAGTGGCCGGCGCAGGCCCCGAATATGTCGGAAAGCCCGTAAAAATCGTACAGTTCGGCACCCCAGATGTCTGTAATCGCCTTTCGCGTGGCGCCGATGGAGCCGCCCATCTCGCCCGCCACGATGATTTTCCTGACGGAAAGGTCTTTCTTCGGGTCAATGCCGCTGTGCAGCGCCTTCTCCCCCAACGCGATGATATACGACGGGCTTGTCCATATGGCGGTCGGTTGGTATGCCTGCAACACAAAGAGGAGGCGCTCGGACGGCACCGCGCCCACCCAAATGCACAAAGCGCCCGTCCTTTGCGCCCCGATTACGTCCGGGCCGCCCACATACAAGGCGAAGTTGAGCGCGTGCACATAGCGGTCGTTCGGGCGGATGCCCGCCTGCCAGAAGAGGCGAGCCTCCACGTCTTGAAACTCGTCGAAGTCACGCGCCGTAAACGGCGAGAGCGTGGGCACGCCCGTGCTGCCGCTGGACGTGCTCACAAATACCGCTTCCTCTTCCGGCACGGCGGCAAGTTCGCCCAAAAACGAGCCCACCCCCTGTGTGTCGCGCTGGGTTTTCTTGTCTATGAACGGGAACTTCGCAAGGTCCGCAAGCGTCTTCACGTCCTCCGGGCGCGCGTTCACCTCGTCCCACGCCCGCTTGTAATAGGGGCTGCGCGCGTAGGCGAAGGCCAGCTCTTCCTGCAGGGAACGCAGCTGCAGCGCCTCCAACCGCTCGCGCGGCAGCGTTTCAAGTTCCTCGTTCCAGTATTTTCCCTTAGGCATTCTTTATCATCCTTTCAATATTATGCGCGGTGTTTTCCTATTGCTTCCACCTGAGCAGAAACCGCCGGAGGAGGTTAAACAGGAAGGTGATGGCCGTGACCGTTATGCCTATCATAATCACTCCGGCCAAGGCGTTGGTGTAGTTGCCGAAATTGGCGTAATTGTTCACATAATACCCCAAGCCGCTCCTTGCGCCTATCATCTCCGCGGAAACCAACAGTATGAAAGATATGGTGAGGCCTTGGTTGCAGCCGATGAATATTTCCGGCAAAGAAGCCGGGAGTATTATGCGAAACAGCATGGTAAGCCTGCCCACGCACAGGGTTTTTGCCGAATCAACGATGCGTTTTTCCACGTTCAGCACACCGCTCATCGTGCTTGCCAGCGTGGGCCAGAAAGAGGCCACCACGATGACGAACACGGAGGCGGCGCGGAAGGTTGGGAGCAGGACGATGGCGTAGGGGATATAGACAATGGGGGAAATGGAGCCGAGGAACTTCGATATATAGCCCGCCGCCGCGCCAACGCGCGCGTTCCAGCCCAAAAACAGGCCGAGGGGGATGGCGAGCGCCACGGCGATGAGGTACCCCCGGAATATCAAAACCAGGGAGTCTCTGATATTCACAAGGGTTTGCGCGTAATCCACGGTGTATTTTTGCAATACCGCGCCCGGCGGGGGGAACACCGCCTGCTTGGCGTTGCCGGGGAGGTCGAGCTTTATGGTGGCGAGCACCCAGAAAATCAGGAAAGCGAACACCACGCCCATTACGTCCGTGAATACATGGCGTGCGCCGTCTTTTTTAAGCAGGAACGACCCCGCCAACAGCAGGGCTTCCAGCGCGAGGGCCAAGGCCACGGTGTATTGCGGGTAATCCGCCACGCGGTAGGGCTTGTCCGGCAGTAATTGTATGAGCAGGAGTATAATAAACAAAGCGTTCGGAATAATAAAGAGCCGCTTCGCCGCCTGTTTCATATCGTGTACTCCTCCTCCGCAAGGCCGTTATTTTCTTCGTAAAACAGCGCCATCAGCTTATTGCGCAGGCTGCCGTATTCGCCTGTCTTCCTGATTGTGGAGTGGATGCGCGGGCGCGGAAAACGGACGGGGAACTCGGCGGCCACCCGCCCCGGGCTGCCGCCGAGCATAATCACGCGGTCGGAGAGATAAATGGCCTCGTCTATGTCGTGGGTGACAAACAGCACGGTCTTCTTCTTCGTGTCGCCGTCGCCCTCCCAGAGCGAGAGCAGCAGTTCCTGCATATTGGAGCGGTTTTTCGCGTCTATCGCGCCGAAAGGCTCGTCCATCAGGAGTATATCGGTGTCCATCGCCAACGCCCTGGCGATGGCGGCGCGTTGCTGCATACCGCCGGAGAGCTGAAACGGGTATTTATGCCCGAAACCGGAAAGCCCGACTTTTTTCAAGAACACATGGGCAAGCTCGTGGCGTTCGCGCTTAGAGAGGCCTTTTTTAGCCTGCTTTATGCCGAAGGCGACGTTGTCGCGCGCGGTCATCCAGGGAAACAGGGAGTAGTGCTGAAACACGGCGGCGCGGTCGGTGCCCGGGCCGGTGATGGGCAACCCGTCTATGAAGGCGCTCCCGGACGAGGGTGTGATGATGCCCTGCAACACGCCGAGCAGCGTGGTTTTCCCGCAACCGCTCGCGCCGACCACGGAGAGGAACTCGCCGTCGCCCACGCTGAAAGAAACGTCTTTCAACGCTTGGAAATCCCCGTTTTTATCCTCATATTCCGCGCATAGGTTCTTTACCTCTATCTTGCTCACAACAAGCCTCCCGGCGTGTAACTTCGCTGTGATTATACCCGAATACCGGGAACCTTG
Organism: Oscillospiraceae bacterium; assembly: GCA_031253545.1. GTDB lineage: Bacteria > Bacillota > Clostridia > Oscillospirales > UBA929 > WRLJ01. The sequence continues at coordinate 7,160 of JAIRWH010000027.1, read as the reverse complement.
CAACAGGTCCCCGGTATTCGGTATTCGCGTCAGTTGGCCGTGTCAAAATGCGTCTTTAAGTCCTTGTAGACGCTTTCGTCGGGGTATTCGGCTATGAGCTGCTCCAAGGCGGTCTTGTAAAGCTCCGTGTTATAGAGCGGCTCGATGTCGTAATCTTTGCCGTCCGTGTAGCCAAACTCCACCACGCCGTTTTTGAGCGTCACGGTGGCTTTCTTGTCCGGGTCCGGCACAGACTGCGCGTGACCGCCGTAGACCTCGTATTCAATCTGGGACTTTTCGATTTTGATATACTTCTCCACGTGGTCAATGGTCTTTTGCCTGTCTTGCTGCACGAGCTTATACGCCTTTATCAGCGCGCGCTCGAAGGCGATATAGGAGTTCGGGTACTGAGCCAAGGCGGAAGTCAGCGCCACCTGGCGGCAGCAGGGTTGGTCGTGGAAAGCCTCCACCTCGTTGCAGTAGTACACCACGGTGTGCCCCGCGGCCACGGCCACGGAAGCGTAGGGCGAATAGACGGACGCGGCGTCAATCTCCGCGCCGGCCAAGGCGTTATAAGCGTCCGCCTGGCTTCCGAAGTACACCACATTGACCTTATCCTCGCCCTCGCCGATTTCAAGGCCGTTGTCTCTCAGCAGCACGAGCAGCTCGAAGTCTTGTATGCTGTTTTTCACCGAAGCCACGTTCTTGCCTTTGAGCACCGTGATGTCGCCCTGCGCGAAGCCGGCCGGCACCAAGTCCGTCTTGATGACATAGCCGTGCCCGTTGGTCATCGCGCCGCCGAAGATGGTGATGTCGTGGCCGGCGGCTTGGTTGGTCACGGTGGGCACGGAGCCGATGAAGGCCACGTCGAGGCTGCCCGCCTCAAGCCCCGCCACAAGCTCGCCGGAGCTGGCGAAAGGCGACACGGTCACGGTCAGGCCTTCCTCCTTGAAGAAGTTTTCGCCGTCGGCCACAAAGGCGAGCAGGTGCGCCGTGGAGTTGAGCGTGCCCACGGTGAAGTTTGTTTTTTCGGGCGTGCCCTTAGCCGGCGCCGACGGGTTATCGGAGGGGGAGTCGCCGGACGGGGAGGTGCCGGTGATAGATTGGCTCGGGGAAGCGCCGGAATCGGAGGGGGAATCGCTCACGGACGCGCAGCCTGTGAATGAGAACAGCAGCAAGGAAGTGATGAGGGCGGTCGTAATGACGGCGGTAAGTTTCGTTTTCATGATGATTCACCTTTCTGTTTTTGTTTTGGGACGCAAAAAAGGAAGCCACGGGCTTCCGGCGGCAGAGTATCCGCTTGTCGCGTACACCGAACGGGCAACCTTGCCCGCAAGGGCAGGGTTACGGCACGGGCATACCGCGTGGCGCGATACGGGCACCGCCGGTCCGCGTCGCGCACATTCGCCCGTTCCTGAAGTTCTTGCGTAGCATGATGAAGATAATCGAACGCATGGGACGACCTCCTTTACAACGATTTACACACTTCGCATATGTGAATGGTATGTATTGTAACACAGACCAACCGCCCTGTCAATACCCAAAATAAAAAATATTTTAGAACTGTATCGCGCGAGCGCGGGGCTCAAGGACAAAGCGGAATCCGCCCCGCCCCCCGTCCGCGTAGTGGCGGTTGTCCTCAATTGCCCGCCGCGCCCCCGCAACGGGGACAGAGAACGCGCCATTCGGGGAAGACCGAGGGGCAAACTCCCCCGTCTCCCGCTCCCTCGTCCACTAACCACTAACCGCTAACCACTAACAACTATATCCCACTCACGCGGCGCGTTGTTATGCTTCGCATAGTAGGTTTATCCGCTAACCACCACAACTAAACCCGCTTTTCGCGCTTGACATTCCTCCCGCAGTGCTGTATTCTGTTGTCATAAAAAGATAACGCGCTCACATACGTTCGGCGCTCCGCGCGTTATCGGGAGGCAAAACGGCAACGGAATATAATACCGGAGGCACCCGGCGGGGAGGCGAACGAAGCCAATGACCGTCACCAAAAGGAAAATCCTCGCCCTCGTTCTCGCGGCCCTCGTTCTCGCGGCGGTTCCGGCGACGGGGTTCATGCCGCCCTCGCCGGCGCGGGCCGCGGCGGCACAATCCGGCGTTTGCGGCCCCGGGCTTACGTGGGAAATAGATACCTTGGGAAACCTCACCATTACGGGAACGGGCGCGATGCCGGACTTCACCCTTTCCAACCTCGCAAGCGGGCGCGCCCCCTGGCTCGACGCCGTATATACAACGTCTGTTAAAACCGTTACGTTATCGGGCGGCGTGACCTCCATCGGCGCGTACGCCTTCGACGGCTGCACCGCGCTGACGAGCGCGGCCATTCCAAACGGCGTGACCTCCATCGGCGCATACGCCTTCGACGGCTGCGTTTCTCTTGCGGAGATAACCATTCCCGGCGGCGTGAAAACAATCGGCAACGCCGCGTTTTCTCGCTGTAAGTCATTGACGGCGATAAATCTCCCGCAAAGCGTTATCTTTGTCGGCAACGCCGCGTTTTTGCAGTGCGAATCGCTGGTCACGGCCACACTTTCGGGCAAAATGACCATAATCCCCGGCAGTATGTTCTACGGCTGCGCCGCGCTGTCCGTTGTTACCGTGCCGCGCGGCGTGAAGGCCGTCGGCCCCTCCGCGTTCTACGGCTGCGCCGCGCTTGGCGAAATCAACCTCCCGGAAAGCGTGGTCTTGATTGACTACCACGCGTTCAGCGGCTGCGCGGCTCTTTACAGGCTCACGTTGCCCGGCGGTTTGCTCAAAATAGGGGAAGAAGCGTTTGCAGACTGTTCTGCGCTGACCGATGTAACGATTCCGAAAAGCGTTGTGAACTTTGGGGAAAACCTGTTTATTCAACGGGATATGTACACCCCGTCGCCGCCGCTTCCCGGTGTTGTTATCCACGGCGTGTTTGGCGGTCACGCGCAAAGGTACGCACTCGAAAACGGGCACCCGTTTATTTGGAGCGGAGAGCCGTCCATGAGCCTTTACGCCCCCGAAAAAACAAACACGCCCGACATAACCGTCTGGGGTTTTGCCCCCGGCGTTTCGGCGGTGAGCGTTTATATAAACTCCGGTTCGGGGCCCGGGCTTGTTTCGGCGGGCGTTGCCGTGACAGACGGTATGTACGCCTGCGATATAACCCTGCCTTCCGGCGGGAATTACGGCGTGACCGTCAGCGCGGGGGCGCAAAGTGTTACGCGGGCAGTTGTGTACGAAAGCGGGGTTATATTTCTTGAAGAGTTCGGCGGGTATTGCGGGTTTGGGGTTGATTTTCTGGACCGGCCCGCCCAGTTCGTTAGATATTCCGCCTTCAGAAGCTGTTCCCTTTCACTTACGCTGAATATCCCGCCCGACACCGAGGTTTTGGCGGTCAATGTCGTCAGCGAACAAGGCGGCGCGGAAAAGAGGGCGGCGTTGACCGCGCGCGACGAAAACCCCAATTCGTGGGACGGATATACCGAGCCCTACTTTTCGGGCGACGACAATTATATTCCGGGCGAAAGGCTCGCCGTTGAATGTGTATGGAAAGGCCCGGACGGCATTACCCGCACATCCGTAATCGGGTATGGATATTGGCAAATCGTCTTGGACCTTCCTATTGCCTTGCCCGCCCGCGCGTTAGTTGTGCCTTCCGACACGCCGGGAGCGGCAATTAACCTCACTGCCCAAACCGTGGCCTTGCCCGGCGGTTTCGTTGCCGCCGCGTACAGCGTCAACGGCGGCGCGAAATGGAAGAAAGGCGAGCTGCCGAGCGGCGAAAAACTCGCGAAACTGATAAACAGGGGCATGACCTTATGGCTTGCGTCAAGTTACGACTCCTCGGCAAAAAAGGCCGCAGGGGTAATCATCAGGTTCCCGAAGATTAACAGGCAGCAGAAAGCCAACCCCGAAAAGCTCAAGCCGTATTACCTGTCCGAAACATGGGAACTGAGGGCAAAATCCGGACAGGGCCCGCAAGGGAATTACGACTACTCCGCGGACGGGCAATGGTTCGCTTTTACCGACGGAGAGTTCGCCGTGCTTTCGGGCAATACAAAGAGGACGATATTCTTCAGAACCTGCGCCGTAACTGAAACCGACGGAAGTTACACCCCTCCGGGCAAAGCGTTTAGAATCAAACCCGCCAATTTCGGGAAAGCCCCGAATTACAAGCCGAAAAACGGCACGGTTAAACTTAAAAACGGCAGTATATATCAAGCGGGGAGCGCCGAGCCGGAAAGGATTACCGCGCCGATAGTCCTGGCGCTTGGCGAACTGACGGGCAAACTGACCGTGTGGAAAGGTGAAACGGGCAAAAAACCGAGGAGCGAAAAACAGGAAATATTGATATAGCGGCAGTAACCCCCCGCTCCCCCCGTCCCCTAACCACTAAACCCTAACCACTAACAACTAAAACTAACCGCCCTTTGTCCCCGGCGAAAAGCGGCGCGCGGCAAACGCGGCGGTGACTAACCGCCCAATTTCACTCTTGACAACTTGCGCTACATAACGTAGAATACCAACAGTTATGTCATCCGGCGCACGGCGTATCCGGGAGGTTGGCCGCATGGAACCTTGGGAGGATTATTACAAAATACTGCAAGTGGATTCAGAGGCGGAGGCGGAGGTCATACAGAGCGCCTACAAGCGCCTTTCGCTCAAATACCACCCCGACGTAAACTCGTCGGACGAGGCGCAGTCCATAATGCGACTCATCAACGACGCCTACGCCGTGCTCGGCGACGAACGGAAGCGCAGGCTCTACCACCGCCGCTGGGAGCTGCACGGCAAGTTCGGCCGCATGGGCGCGTCCGGCGGTGTCGCTCCGGTGCGCGAGCGAGTGGTATACCGCATACCGGACCCCGACCCATACGGCGGGGGCACGCGCGGGGCTTATGAGGCCGTGATGCTTTATTTTCGGCATATACAGCTGCGCGAATATCGCGAGGCGTTCGCCATCGTGTCCGACCAAGACAAAAAGCGGTTTAATTACGGCAGCTTTGTGGAGTGGCAGGAATCCGTCTCCGCGCTGTATGAAATCGGCAACATCAAGCTCAAACTGTTCAGGCGCTACCCGGACTTGAAGATTGACGCGGGGCTGCGCTTTGCCGCCGAGGAGTTTACCGTGACCATCGCGGAAAAGAACAAGCAGAGCGACCGCGTGGAGAATTACGCCATCAGCAAGTACGCCATCAGCGAAAACGGCGTGTGGAAGGTATATCTGGGCTACCGCGACCTCACGCCGCTTGTCATGCAGTTCAAGACCATGGTGTCTAACCGCGAGGAGGCGCAGATTGCGGGCCTTTGGCAGCGCTATAAAGACAACACCGACTTAGAGACGGGGCTGCCCAACAGGGCGGCGTTTGAGGCCATGGTGGAGGCGGAGACCTACCGGCAAAAGCGCTACCGTCGGCCGTTTTCCGTGGCCCTGTTTTCCCTGCGCCTGCCCGACCGCGTCACGGACGCGGGGCATAAAGACAGGGTGACGCGCTATGTGGGCTATATCATCTCGAACGCCATACGCCTCACAGACGGCGCCGCCTGCTTCGGCGACCTGCTCTTCGGGGTGGTGCTCGGCGAAACGGACTTGGAGGCCGCCCGCGCCGCCGCCCGCAAAATCACCTCCGCCGTGCTCCACGACATCGCCGCCTGCTTTGACTTTGAGGTATCGCTGCGCGTTGGCCTGACGGAATACGACGGCCACACCTGCGAGGAAATGCTCGACAAATGCCTGCGCGCGCTCAACGCGCAAGGCGCGGAAAACAATGCGCCTTTTGCTCATCTCGGATGAGGAAAGCCCGTATCTGTGGGATTGCTACCGCCCCGAAAACCTCGCCGGGGTGGAACTTATACTTTCCGCCGGCGACTTAAAGACGGCCTATTTGGAGTTTTTGTGCACAATGCTGCCCGTGCCGCTCGTGTATGTGCCGGGTAACCACGACGCGCGGTTTATAAACGCGCCCCCCGGCGGCTGCACCTGCGCCGACGGCGCGCTTGTCACGGCCTGCGGGCTGCGTATAGCGGGTCTCGGCGGCTGCATGGGCACAGACCCGTCGCAGCCGTATCAATACACCGAGGAGGCTATGGCAAAGCGCCTCGCCAAGTTAGACAAAGCCGCGCGCCGCGCCGGCGGGGCGGACATATTCCTCACCCACGCCCCCGCGCTCGGTCGCGGCGACGGCTGCGACCCTTTCCACAAGGGCTTTGAGTGCTTCCACGGCTTCATCGCGCGCCACCGCCCGCGCCTGCATGTATACGGTCACCAGCACAAGCGCTACGCAGCGCGGCAAAAGCCCCCGCAGCCGCTCGGCGGCACGGTGGCGGTGAACGCCTGCGGCTATAAGATAGTGGAGATATAGCCCCCTTGCCCTTTCCCCCTATCCGTGTTATACTCAACTCACTAAGGGGGCAACTTATGACCAAGCTCAAACATACCTTCAAGACGGACACGCTCTTTAAGATTCTCTTCGTCAAATACCCCGACTTACTCAAACACCTGATAGCCCAACTACTCGGCATAACCCCCGAAAGCATAAGCGAGTTTGCCGTCACCAATGCCGACACGCCGCCGGAAACTTACGGCGAGAAGTTCTGCCGCCTTGATGTCAATATGCTCGTAGACGGGCAGAGGGTGGACTTGGAGGTACAGGTAGACGACGAGGGCGATTACAAGGAACGCAGCCTTTATTATTGGGCAAGGGCATATTCCTCCGCCCTTTCCGAAGGCGGGAAATACAACGAGCTCCCGCGCGCCATAATCATCAGCATAGTCAACTTCGCTCTCTTTGACTGCGAAGAGTATCACTCCGAGTTTCGGTTACTTGAGGTAACCCGCCGCGCGCCGCTTACCGATAAACAAGTGCTGCACTTCTTCGAGCTGCCCAAACTCCCCGACAAACTGAGCAAAGACGACGGGCGCAACCTGTGGCTTGCCTTGTTCAAGGCGGACACGGAGGAAGACTTAGCGAGAATCAAGGCATTGGAGGTGCCGATTATGGAGCAGGCCATCAACGCGTATCACACGGTGGTAGTCTCGCCGGAGTTCGCCGAGGCGGAGCGCCTGCGTTCGCGCGCCCGCCACGACGAGGCGCAGGCGTTGTGGAACGCGGAGAGGAAAGCCAACGAAAAGTGGCAGGGCGTTGTGGCGGAGAAAGACGCTCTCATTGCCGAGCTTCGGGCGCAGTTGGAAA
>JAIRWH010000021.1 GCA_031253545.1 Oscillospiraceae bacterium | reverse complement strand
TATCCACGGGCTTTATGCGCCCTGTGGATATTCCTTCTCCCTAATCGGTTTGCCAACGGAGCCACATATTTTTTGTTTTACATCGTTATTACAGTCAACCCAACGGTTGCAGGGTTTTTACGCGCTCTGAAAAAGGGTTTTCGGGGTCACTTCGGGGTCACGGGTTCGGCGGCGCGGCGGCTCTCGGCGGCTCTCATCTGAAAGCGTCGGGGAACGCCGTCCTCGCAAGGGCAAGCAAATGTTTTTCTCGTTGGCGCTCGTTTCCCGCACCGCTATGTCAATCCCGGAAAGTTCGTATGGCATAGAAAACTCCCCGCATTGGCTACTTGACAATAAACGCTATGCCGTATTACCCTTTGCCTTCTATTTTCGCCTTCGTTTTTTCGCCTACTTGCTTCGCAAAACTCACCATGCCTTTTCCCGCGTCTTTTGCCCCTCGCGCGGCTTTTACGGCACCGGCGGCAACACTTGACAGCGCATCGCTCGCCTTATCCGCAAAAGTAGCCTTGTCCTCTTCCTCGACTTCAACAATCTCCTTTTCCGGCAAATGATATTTGCGTAGCTCACTTTTTAGTCTGTTTGCCATCGGAATCATTGTGGCAATATTGATGGCGGCAGACGCTGCTCCGCCAATAACGGGGACAGCCTTTGCGGCAAACGCGCTTAGACCTTTTTTAGTTATCGTTTTTGAGGCCGCCACGCTCGTAATCTTCTTTAGAACCGGATACCAAACCGTTTTTGTCAGCGGCGTTTTCGCAATTTGTTTTATGAGGTATTTCCCAACATTTGGCGCGATGGCGCGCAAAAGCGCGCCACTCCCCGATACCGCAAGCATTATTCCCAAAAAGCAATTAAGGTATTACGGCTCTGCTCGCTCAGTTCGTCGTCCTCAAATAAATCATCAAATCCATAGATGTAAGCTAATTGCTGGGCAAGACGCAGGCTAAACGCGAAATTCTGCATAATGTCCGCAGGTATTGATGCCACCATGGCAATACTGCCCGGAATCCCCAACAGAAAAGCTGTGCCGCTTGACGCGGTAACGTTTTTTCTTATCCACGAATTTGCCGCCTTATCCATTTGCTCCAAGTCTATTTTCTCGAATGCGTTTCCACTCTCAATTTTGGTTCCGCTTAGTTTATACGCTTCCATCAGGAGCGTTGTGCGATTAACTTTAACACCCGGCAAACAGATTGCTTTCTCTAACAAGGTTATAAAGGGATTTTCGCCAAGCTCATAGTCGCCCGCCGCCGCCATTACCGACGCGGGTTCGGTTCCTTCGGTTAGCGGCAAATACGGTTTTTCGTCGGCATTGTCCATTTAGTGTCTCCTCCTCTAAGACCGGTTTTGTGAATACAAACCAAACGAAAAGACAGATGCGAACGCCTCTCCGGCAAAAAACAATCAGGAGCGGGTTCGCATTTGTCTCCGTCGGGGAGTTTGTACAACTCCCCGTTGGCGGAGAGGGTGGGATTCGAACCCACGTGGGATTGCTCCCAAACTGATTTCGAGTCAGCCCCGTTATGACCACTTCGATACCTCTCCGTATATGACGCCCCGCGCGCGGGCGGGGGCTTGCGTACTTGCGCGAGGTAGGGTATAATCTTGTGAAAGACGCGCCGCGCCGCGCCGCGCTAGCCGGGGAGCCGGCGGTGCCCTGTAACCTGCAACCCGCCACAGCAGGGGTGAATCCCCACCATAGGGCGGCCGATGTGCCGCGCGCCCGGTGTATGCCGGCGATGAGGAACCGGTCCCGCGCAACGCGGCCCCGCGAACCATGTCAGGCGGGGAACCGAGCAGCATTAAGCGGAACGCCGCGTGTGCCGCGGGCGAGCCGTTTCCGAGCGGGCTGCCGGGAAGGCGGGCATATCGGTCCGCTCGAAGGTGGGTGCGCGGTGCCGCGCGGCGCGTCTTGACCGCCGCCGACAAACCCGCGAGGGTTGGCTCTACTTAAACGCCACGAAGAGCTTGCCGACGACCGGCAACGGCTTTTCCTGCCCCTTCACGGCGTTGACTATGCCCAACACAGTAAGGGCGAGTACGGGCAGGTAAAGCAGGCACGCGAAGATTATGAACAGAACCATGATAACGGGGGTGCCGGTAAACAGGGTGGCAAAGCCGATGGCAATCAGTATGCCGGCGATGACGCAGTATGCCACGGAGAGCGCGCACATGATAACGCCTTGGTTCACGTTGAACTTGACAAACGGCGACTTCTTGTAATCGCCCGTGATGAGCGGCAGCCAGAAAATCAAAAAGCCGAGTACTCCCATGAGTTTATTGGCCTCGGCGTCGCTCTGCGGCGGTCTCGGCTGCTGCGGGTATTGTTGCGCGTAGGGCTGCTGCTGACCGTAGGGCTGCTGTTGCGGCGGGGCTTGATACTGCTGCTGAGGTTGGGGCTGCGGCGGGGTCGCCGCCGCCATCTCTTTGCCGCAGGAGGGGCAAAACCTAAGCCCGTCTTCCGCCTGCGCTCCACAGCTTCCGCAAAAAGCCATTTGACTAACCTCCTTAATTTGTGTACGGATTATGTACGGGGTGAAGGCATTATACCCCTTCGCGCCGGGCTTGTCAAGTATGCGCGCCGCGATTTTCGTCACGCGATTTTCGCCGCGCGCAGCCGCGCCACCGCGCTTGCGAAAACCCTCGCCGTGCTGTATCATAGACGCGAAAGGAAGTGACTGCCCGATGGAGCGTATCACAATACGCGGGGAGCGTTTTGAGGCAAACGGCAAGCCCGTTTGGTTCTGCGGCGCGAATACCCCTTGGCACAACTGGAACGACTTCGGCGGCGAATACGACGAGGCGTGGTGGCGCGGGCACCTCGCGCAGATACGCGAGGCCGGGGTCAACGCCACGCGCGTGTGGCTCAACTGCAACAACGGCCAAGGCGCGGTGGATATTGACGAGGGCGGCGTTGTGCGCGGCGTGGCGCAGGCGCATTGGCGCGACCTGCGCTCGCTTTTCGCCGCCGCCGAGAGCGCGGGCGTGTATATCATGGGCACATTGCTCTCGTTTGACCACTTCAAGGACATCGGTTCGCGCCCGGAGGCCGCCCGCTGGCGCGCCATGCTCGGCAGCGAGCGCGGCGTTGAATCTTTCGCCGAACATTATGTCAGGCCGTTTGCGGAATATTTCGGCGGCAACCCGGTACTCTGGAGCGTGGACCTGATGAACGAGCCGGATTGGGTGCATGAGGAGGACTTTTGCGGCAAGATGCCGTGGGAGGCCCTCTCGCGCCTGTTTGCCCGCTGCGCGGCGGCGCTTCACAAGGCCGCCCCCGCCACGCTCGTCACGGTGGGCATGAGTTTCCCCAAGTACCACTCCGAGCTATACGAAGGCGATATGGTGTCGGATGAATATTTGCAAAGCCTGTATAAAGACGACGGCGCGTTTTTGGACTTCCTCTCGCCGCATTATTACGACTGGATAGGCGAGCGTTACGGCTCGCCCTTTACCCTAAGCCCCTTCGGTCCGCGCGAAGAGGGCGGCTGGGGTTTGAGGGGCGGCCGCCCGGCGCTCATAGGCGAATGTCCGGCCCTCGGCACGGCGGGCTCCACGCTCACCGACGATTACCTCAACGCCATGAGGCACGGCTGGCAGGGCGTAATGCCCTGGACGAGCAACGGGGTGGATAAATGCGGCGGTTTCGAGCGGCTCTCCGCCGCCACGCGCCGCGTGGCCGCCGAATACCCGGAGCTTGTGTTCCCGCGGTAGGTATTGATATTGCGCCATGCGTTATGTTATACTTACGGCATGTTGTTCCGCGCTTGAAAGGAGTGCCGCGCAATGGCTGTTGAGCAATACACCGAAGGTCTGACGCTCCGTGAGATGAAGTGTACGCTCGGCGACAACGGGTGGGGTTTCGTGTTCCCGCAGGGCGATGTTGTCGGCGTTGACAAGGTGTTGGTCTTGCTCAAAAAGGCGGGCGGAAAACCCGCGCAACGCGCCCTTGAAGATTTTACTACGAGCGGAGGCGGCAAGGCGAAACCCGAGTTTATCATTACTTTTAACGACGATATAAATACTATCATTGTTGTTGAGTGTAAAACCTCCGCCAAGAAACACCGTTCGGCAAATCTTGATTGCCCGAACGGATTTGCCGTGGACGGTGTTCTTTATTATGCCAAGTTCCTCAAAGAGAGTTTTAACGTCATCGCCGTTGCCGTGAGCGGCACAAAGCCGGCCGATATTAAGGTTGATGCTTTCTATTGGGGCAAGGGGCTAACCGCTCATGACGCGAACTTGCTCAAAAAAGCAAAGGACATTATTTTAGAACCTAAAAACTATGTCAAACTTGTCAGAGGCGAAAAACTGCAAAAGGATTATTCTCTTGATGAGATACGCGAAACGGCTATTGAGATGCACGACTATTTGCGGGAAATAGCCGTAAGGGAAGAACACAAACCGATTTTCATAGCGGGTGTCCTTATTGCGCTCAGTAACGATGATTTCTCGAAAAGTTATACACATTTGCCCTCGTATAACGCCGTAATGTCCGCAATTCAGACGGCGATAGAGGACGAATTAAAGAAAGGCGGCATACGTAGCGACAGGACATCGTATATCAAGCAGATATTCAAGATGTTGCAAGATAATTCCAAGTTTTCGTCAATCCCGCTCATACAAAGAAAGTCTATTGTTTGGTACATTGAACAACTGGAAATAAAAATAAAGCCAATGATGGATTATGCCGACAGTACGCTTGACGCGCTCGGAGTATTCTATCACGAGTTTATAAAATATTCCGGCGGCGACGGTTCCGGCTTGGGTATCATTCTGACCCCACAGCACCTAACCGAGTTTATGGTTGAATTGGCGGACGTGAACAAGAACAGCAAAGTTGTTGATATTTGTTGCGGGTCGGGCGGATTCTTGGTTACCGCAATGTCAAAAATGTTCCGCGATGCCAATCCGAATGAAGCTGAAGCTATCCGTAGAGAACGCTTATACGGCGTTGAACAAGACGACGGTTTGTATACGCTCGCCATTGCCAATATGATTATCCGCCAAGACGGCAAATCGAATATTTTCAAGGGCGATTGCTTTGACGCAAGTATCACGAAAGAACTAAAAGCGCTCAATATCAACGTGGGGCTTATAAATCCGCCGTACTCGCTCAAAGGCGGCAAGGTTGAATTAGAGTTTGCCGAGCATTTGCTTGAAGTCTTAACTGTCGGCGGCGTGGGTGTTATCGTTGTGCCGATGTCCTGCGCCATCGGCACGAAGTTCAAGGACGTGCGGGAGCGCCTGTTTAAGAAACACACTCTTAAAGCCGTTTTCAGCATGCCTGACGATATTTTCTATCCTACGGGTACGAATCCTTGCGTTATGGTATGGCAAGCCCACGCGCCGCACAACGCGAAACAGGAAACATTTTTCGGTTATTGCAAGAATGACGGATTTGTAAAGCGCAAAAAGCTAGGGCGCATTGATTACTATGACAAGTGGGAAGGCATACTTGCCGAATGGCTGAAGCTGTACCGTAACCGCGATGTCGTGGACGGCCTGTCCGCCCGCGCCTGCGTGAAGCATAGCGACGAATGGTTATGCGAAGCGTATATGAAAACGGATTACGGCGCGCTGCAGCAGGAAGATTTCCAAAAGACGCTCAACGACCACTTGGCATACCTCGTGAAAGCGGGTGAAGTCAATGAAGAATAAGAAAGCCGACATCAGGCAAGAAGTCATTAATGGGGTTTCATACGTTTATGTTCTTGATAAAAGGGGCAAGCGCTGTTTTTGCCGAGAAAAAACCAAGCAGACGATTGCCATAGCCCATGCGATTTATATGTGCGAAAAGTACGAAAAACGGCGAGGTATTACCGCCGATGAAGATACTGCCGCCTGAGGGAACGCGGAGTTTATGAAAGTTAAAGATTTATTTACGCTTTCGCAAGGAAATAGTTTCGAGTTAATGAATATGGAATTATCTAATAATTCCAATATTAACTTCGTTTCCCGCACGGCACAAGATAACGGCGTTGTCTCGCAAGTATGCGCCGATGAGATTGTAAAGCCTTTTCCGGCAGGCTGTATTACGGTTGCTCTTGGTGGTAGTGTATTATCATCTTTTGTTCAGACAAAACCCTTTTATACAGCTTTTCATATTGCTGTATTAAAGCCCAAAAAGGACTTATCCTTACAAGAAAAATTATATTACTGTATGTGCATACAAGCAAACGCATATCGGTATAGTTACGGTCGCCAAGCTAACAAGACGCTTCGAGATATTGAATTACCAGACTTTATCCCCGAATGGGTTTACACAACACCGATTTCTCCTTATACGACTGCTAATGTGCAGAGCGCAATACCTTTGTGCCACATAAATAAGTGGGGCGAGTTCACATTAGGTCAACTGTTCGATTTTGAAAAAGGCAAGCGTTTGACAAAAGAGGATATGTTTGAAGGCGACACAAATTATTTGGGAGCTATCAGCGTAAATAATGGTGTTAGGCAATTGATAGATGCTTCGGCAATATTCAGAGGAAACTGCATCACCGTAAATTATAATGGCAGCGTTGGCGAAGCGTTTTATCAGCAAGCACCATTTTGGGCTTCGGATGATGTGAACGTGTTATATGCAAAGGGGTGGGAGCTTAACAAATACATTGCCCTTTTTATCGCTACGGTCATAAAGGCTAACCGCTATAAGTTTAGTTATGGGCGTAAGTGGACAATGGAGAAAATGAAGAAAAGTCTTATCAAGCTGCCCGCCACGGCGCAAGGCTCACCCGACTGGGATTATATGGAGCAATACATAAAATCGTTGCCATACTCGGACAGAATATAACGTGAAGGAAGTGTGGTACATGCGTTCGCCGCGTGGCCGCCGAATACCCGGAGCTTGTGTTCCCGCGGTAGGCAGCCGCGATTGACTTTGCCCGCGGCGACCGAAAGCAGAAGGAGGATTTGCCATGCTTTGTTCGACAGCAACGACACGCCGCATCACAGCCCTCGCCCTCGCGCTCATCCTCGCCACGCTTGCCGCCTGCGGGGGCGCTTCGCCGTCTCCGAGCGCGCCGTCTTCGCCCTCCCCCTCGCCGTCGGCTCTTACGCCGTCCCCCTCGCCCTCGGAGCAACCCACCCCAAGCGAACCCGACCCCACGCCGAGCGAGGAACCGTCACCGTCCATAGACGAATCTTCGCCGTCGCCCTCGCAGGATAACACCGTCATCACCTTCCCCGACCCCGCTTTTGAGGCGGCGGTGCGGAGCGCAATCGGCAAGCCCACGGGTGCTGTTACCAAAACGGACGTGGCGGGGGTGACAAGGCTTGACGTGAGCGGAACTTATGGAGTACGCGGCAACATCAGAGACATGACCGGCATAGAGCACTTCACCGCGCTGACACAGCTTTACTGCTACGACAACCAAATCACCTCGCTTGACATTTCCCGCAACACCACGCTGATGTATCTTGAGTGCCAAAACAACCAAATCACCGCCTTAGACGTATCCCGCAACACCGCTCTGACGTTGCTTGACTGCCAGGGCAACCAACTCACCACGCTTGACGTTTCCCGCCTCGCCGCGCTGACGTGGCTTGGCTGCGACGGCAACCAACTCACCACACTTGACGTTTCCCGGCTCACCGCGCTGACGGAGCTTAACTGCGGCTACAACCAACTCGCCACGCTTGATGTGAGCGGTGCCACCGCGCTGACGGAGCTTTGGTGTCAAAATAATCAACTCACCTCGCTTGATGTGAGCGGTGCCACCGCGCTGACGGTGCTTTTGTGTCAACGGAATCAACTCACCTCGCTTGATGTTTCCCGCCTCGCCGCGCTGACGTGGCTTGGCTGCAACGGTAACCGGCTCACCACTTTGGACGTGAGCCGCCTCGCCGCGCTGACGTGGCTTGGCTGCGACGGTAACCGACTCACCACACTTGATGTAACATACAACACCGTGTTGGAGTGGATTGACTGCTGGGACAACTACTTCACCGACAAATCCGGCATTATCGGCCTTGACGAGAGCAGAACGAGAGCAGTTTTTGTTGACCCGCATGGCTAACATTGACGCAATGGGCTGCTGACTGCGACAATGCGGCGGGAGCGGGCGGATTGCCGAAGGGGAGCGCATTGCGCGCGGCGCGGGCTCGTGGTAGAATATTTTTGTCCGCGGCGACCAAAAGTAGAAGGAGGATTTGCCATGCTTTGTTCGACAGCAACGACACGCCGCCTTACCGCCCTTGCCCTCGCGCTCATCCTCGCCCTTGCCGCCTGTAAGACGGCCAATAAGCCCCTTACGGCAAAAGAACTGCTCGACCTCGGCGAGAAGTATCTGCTGGAGCTAAACTACACCGAAGCGCGCTACTACTTTGAGAAGCTGATTGAGGTGGAACCCAAGAACCCCAGAGGCTATACGGGGTTGGCGGACGCATACGTCGCCCTGGGGCAGACCGACAAAGCCGCCGCCACATTGCGGCAGGGTCTTGCCGCCTTGCCGGGGAATGGCGAGATAGAGGAAAAGTTGGAGGAAGTAACCTCCGGCGTGAGCATGGCTTCGCCTTCACCAAGCCCCTCCCCCTCACCCTCGGAGCAACCCTCGGAGCAACCCACCCCAAGCGAACCCGACCCCACGCAGAGCGAGGAACCGTCACCGTCCATAGACGAACCTTCGCCGTCCCCCTCGCCCTCTCCGTCACCTTCGCCGTCGGAGCAAAGACCGCCGTCACCATCTCCAAATCCGTCACCCTCGCCCTCGCCCAGCCCCTCTCCGTCACCCTCTCCGTCGCCGTCACCATCGCCTTCGCCAAGCCCCTCGCCATCGCAGGATAGCAACGTCATCACCTTCCCCGACCCCAACTTCGAAGCCGCTGTGCGGAGCGCAATCAACAAGCCCACGGGCGCTATTACCAAAACGGACGTGGCGAGGGTGACGAGGCTTGATGTGCCCTTTTGGGGTATAAAAGACTTGACCGGCATAGAACATTTCACCGCGCTGACGGCGCTTGGCTGCAGCTTCAACCAACTCACCACGCTTGATGTTTCCCGCAACACCGCGCTGACGGTGCTTTCCTGCGTCGGCAACCAACTCACCGCGCTTGACGTGAGCCGCAATACGGCGCTGACGATACTTTGGTGCGAGGACAACCAGCTCACCACGCTTGACGTTTCCCGGCTCACCGCGCTGACGGAGCTTAACTGCGTGAACAACCAACTCACCGCGCTTGACGTGAGCGGTGCCACCGCGCTGACGGTGCTTGGCTGCAGCTACAACCAACTCACCTCGCTTGACGTATCCCGCAACACCGCGCTGATGTCCCTTAACTGCTACTACAACCAGCTCACCACGCTTGACGTTTCCCGGCTCACCGCGCTGACGGAGCTTCGCTGCAGCAGAAACCAACTCACCGCCTTAGACGTAACCCGCAACACCGCGCTGAGGGACCTTAACTGCCAGAGCAACCAGCTCACCACGCTTGACGTTACGAATAACACGGCGCTGACGGAGCTTTACTTTGAAAACAACCAACTCACCACGCTTGATGTTTCCCGCAACACCGCACTGAGGTCGCTTGATTGTCGCGGCAACCAACTCACCGCCTTAGACGTAACCCGCAACACCGCGCTGACGGGGCTTTGGTGCCAGAGGAACTACTTCCCAAATAAATCCGCCATAATCGGTCTCAACGAAAGCAGGACAACGCTCTATTTCGACCCGCAGCGCTCCCGCTAACCCCCGCATACACGCACGGCGGCGGAGCGGGCGGATTGCCGAAGGGGAGCGCATTGCGCGCGGGTGGTATGTGGACTGACGCAAAGCCCGGCCGAACGCCGCGTGGTTGCGAACCCCTTTACGTTTGGTTCGTTTCCGCGGCACGGCGGTTTGCGCCCGACGGCAAGCCCACGGGCGCGCCGGACTCCGCCGCCGCAAACGGCTCTTACGGCGTCGCCGGGCAACGGCATATCCCCTTCCCCCTCAACGACACAGGCGCCAAACTCTTGCGAAAGCATTTTGAGTTTGATATAATACTCCCGAAGGTGGGATGGCAGACGTGGGACAAAGCGGGAGCGGACGGCGGTCAGGCAGATTGCCGAATTATGGTAGTGCCGTTGTGCCGAGAGATAAAATAAGGCAATATTACCTAAAGCCGGGTACAAACCATTTTGAGGATTTTGCGGAAGTGGGATATACGGCAAAGCACGCAAAAAGGCTTGAGCAAGATTTACTGGACGGCCTGAAAGAAAATAATGTGGTATTAAGGATTGAAGACGAGCGCGGGATGTTGTATACTGTATATATGGAACTCGGCATAACAAAAAAGAGGACGTTTTTAACCGCTTGGATAATTGAAAAGGGCGGACCGCCGAGAAATATAACAGCATACAGAAGGGAGCGTCCAAAATGATTAAAGATTATTCACACGTTATAGCGGACGATGGCGAAAAACGTATAATCGGAGTCCTTGTTGACTCGGAAGGACAGCATAACGGCGAACGGGTGTTTTGGATTGAGTGCGACGAAACCAATGATGTATTTTCCTTTCTTGAATCGCAAGTGATTGAATGTCCGCGCTGCAAGGGCGGCAGGCTTACTTGGAAACAGTGTGCGGCCAAAGTTGCCGCAATGACGGGGTGACAACGGCAACAACGCAAACCACAACCGCCTCCGGGCGGTTTTTCGCGGGCTGACGCAAAGCCCGGCCGAACGCCGCGTGGCTGCGAACCCCTTTACGTTTGGTTCGTTTTCGCGGCACGGCGGTTTGCGCCCGACGGCAAGCCCACGGGCGCGCCGCCCACGCGCTCCGCGACGGGGAACTTGGCGAGGGAGCGCCGCCTTAGCACGCGACATAGGCCAACCTCGGCTCGCCGTCCGCGTCGTTGAAATAGTAATAGTCGGTTACGAACGTGTAATCCCCTTCGCGGCGAAACGGGTTGGTCTCGGCGTCTTTGTATATCTCTTCCAAGACGGCGTATTCGTCTTCGGACTGCACGATTCTCACTTCCACCAAATACCGCGCGGACTGCGATAAATCCACGGTTTCCCCGGCGGATTCCCAATAGAAGCTGTCCTTATCCCTCTCCGTTTTTTGGGCGGAAACCACAAGCGAGGTGTCCGGGTCCCAGCCGTTTGCGATGAGCTGGTCCCTGAGCGCAAACAGAATCTGCTCGCGCGTATATGTTTCCTCCCGCCCGGCGCTCGCGCTCACGCCGTCGCTCGGCGAAGGGGACGGCCGCGTTGGCGCCGGGTCGCCGGACGGCGACATTGCCGGCAGGCTCGGCGTACCCCCGTCCGACGGCGGCGGGGCAGTTTGGGAAACATAGCCGCACGACGCGCAAAGCAACGCCGCTGCAAGCGGCAAGGCCGCGAAAACCCTTTTCATCGTCCTCACCCCTATTTGACAGCCGGCGGAATCTTTCCGCGCCTGTCGCAACCGTTTATCGCGAGGGTAATAAAACCGCCGTTTGCCTGCCGCGGGAACATCGGGTTGACCGGGTCGCGCGGAGCGCGCGCGGACGGCAACGCCGCGCCCGCTCTCGCAAATCCGACCGCCGCTGATTATTATACGCGAACGCCCGCGGCGCGTCAAGTAACACGCGCCCTCCTGCCGCCCGGCGGGCTTCCGCTCGGCGGCATTTGGGTGTGAATTGTGAGATTTTTGTGAATTATGTAAATCGGGGCTTGAAAAAAAGCGCGTAATGGTGTACTCTTGATAGACGTTGAGGTATGCCTGCGGAGGTTATGTTAATGTACGGCAGAGTGTTTCAAGGCGTTTTGCTGCAAATGAAGAAAGCCACATCGCGCCTCATCGGCGTATTGGACGGCGACGGACGCGTGGCGGCGTGCACGGACCCGTCGCTCGTGGATTCCGAGTGGGGCGAGGCGGGAGCCGAGCGCGAACAGTATTCGGCGGAGCCGACGGCGCGGGACGGATATACTTATATGCCGTTGCCGGGCTGGAACCTGCAAAAGGAGATAACCGTGTTTGCGGAAGGCGGGGACGAGACCGCGGCGAGCGTGTGCCTCATGGCCGCCGTGGCGCTCGGCGTGGCGAAAGACGCTTACGACGAAAAGCACGACAAGACCACGTTCATCAAGAACCTGCTCCTGGGCACCGTGTCGCCCGGCGATATAGCCCCGCGCAGCCGCGAACTGCATATTGAAGAGGTCGTGCCGCGCGTCGTGCTTCTCATACGTTTGCCGGACGGCTCCGACGCGGCGGCGGCGGACATAGCGCGCAACCTGCTGCCGGAAAGGCGCGGCAATTACGCTGTGCCGCTCGGCGGCACGGAGCTCGCGCTGGTGCTGGAGCAAAACGATTTTATGCAACAAGAGGAGGTCGTATCGTTTGCGGAAACGCTTGAGGCCACATTGAAGTCGGAGCTTATGGTGCGTTCGCTTATCGGTATCGGCACACCCGCGCCCCGCCTCGGCGACGTCGCCGTTTCGCTGCGGGACGCGCGCACGGCGCTGCGGGTGGGCATGGCGTTTTCCTCCGGCAAGGCGGTGCACCACTACTCTTCCCTGGGCTTCGGCCGCCTCATCTACCGGCTTGCCGCGGACGACTGCGCCGTATTTTTGAGCGAGGCGTTTCCCGGCGCTTCCGCGGACGCGCTTGACCAGGAGATGCTCAACACGGCGCAGAGTTTCTTTGAGAACAGCCTCAGCCTTGCGGAGACTTCCCGGAAAATGTATCTGCACCGCAACACATTGGTCTACCGCTTGGAAAAAATAAAGCGCCTGACGGGGCTTGACCTGCAAAACTTTGAGCATGCCGTGCTGTTTAAGGTGGGGCTTATGGTGAGGAAGTACCTGCAATCAGGGGAGACTCCGCGCTGATGGTTCGCCTTGTGGACGTGTATAAGGCCTACGACAACGGCACAAAGGCGCTTAAAGGCGTGACGATGCGTATTGACGACGGCGAGTTTGTGTTTTTAATCGGCCCGTCCGGCTCCGGCAAATCCACGGTTATTAAGCTGCTCACCTCGGAGATACGCCCCACGGAGGGCAAGGTGCTGGTAAACGGCTTCAACGTGAACACCATCAGGGTGAGCGAAATCCCCATGCTGCGGCGCACGCTGGGCGTGATATTCCAAGACTTCCGCCTGATAGAGAACAAAAGCGTGTATGAAAACGTGGCGTTCGCCATGCGCGTGGTGGGCGCTTCGCACAGGGACATCAAGCTGCGGGTGCCCTATGTGCTCGACCTTGTGGGGTTGAGCCACAAGGCGCGGCGGCGGCCGTTTGAGCTTTCCGGCGGGGAGCAGCAGCGGGTGGCTGTGGCGAGGGCGCTGATAAACAATCCGCGCGTGATAATCGCCGACGAGCCCACGGGCAACCTCGACCCCGAACGCAGTTTGGAAATTATGATGCTGCTCGAGCGGATTAACGCCTTGGGCACCACGGTGCTCACGGTATCCCATGAAAAGGAGCTTGTCAACCGTTTCAAGAAGCGCGTGGTGACCATTGACAACGGCAAGATAGTGGGCGACAGGCAAGGCGGGTATTACAACGTATGAAAAAGAGGATTCACGGCGGCACGGGATATTTTTTGACCGAGGGCGTGCGCTCCATATTTGTGCATGGCTTTATGAGCTTTGCCGCCGTGGGGGTTATTGTGGCCTGCCTCATTATTATGGGCAGCTTCACGTTGCTGACCGTGAACATCAACGACATGATAGTGAGCCTTGGGCAGTCTAACGAAATCGCCGCGTTTGTGGACGAGGAGCTGAGCGACGCGCAGGCGCTGAGCGTGGGTTCGTCCATCAACGCGCTCGCCAATGTGCGCGATTCGGTTTTCGTTTCCCGCGAGCAGGCGCTGCAAGACTTCATAGAGCGCTTCGGCGAGGAGGACCGCAAACTGCTGGAGGGCTATGAAAACAAAAACCTCTTCCGCCACCGCTACCAGATTACCCTCATGGACATATCGCAAATAGACGATACCATAAGCACGTTGGAGCAGCTGCGCGGTGTGGCGGGCGTGAGGGCGGACATGAAAATCGCGCAGGGCTTGGTGGCCGTGAGGGGCGTGGTGCGGGTTATCTCCCTCGCGCTCATAGTGGTGCTGTTGCTCGTTTCCGTGTTCATCATCTCCAACACCATAAAACTCGCCACGTTTGACCGCAAGGAGGAAATCGCCATTATGCGCATGGTGGGCGCCACGAAGGCGTTTATCCGCTGGCCGTTTGTGGTGCAGGGGGTGCTTATAGGGCTAATCGGCTCCGCGGCGGCGTTTTTTATCCAATGGTTCCTCTATGAGCGCCTCGCGGGCTCCATAACCGGCACGGGCGCGAGCGGTATCATCAGCATCGAAATCCTCAGCTTCTCGGAGCTTCTCATGCCCGTGGCGGCCGTATTCACGGCGGTCGGTTTCTTCGTGGGGGTGGGCGGCTCGCTGCTCACAATCCGCAAGTTCCTGAAAGTGTAGGTGATTTTTGCGATGAAACGCACCCCGGCGCAAAAGAGGGCGATGGTTTTGGCTTTGCTCATAGCGGCCATGCTCATCGTGCCCCTCGTCATCTCCGCCCTCACATATTTAGTGGCGAGCGCGGCGGAGCAAAAGGTTACCCAGAAGGACATTGACAAGCGCAAGCAAGACGCCCAGGTGTACGCCGACAAGAAGAAAACGCTGCAAAACCAGCTGAAAACGCTGAAAAACAACA
This sequence comes from Oscillospiraceae bacterium, assembly GCA_031253545.1. GTDB lineage: Bacteria > Bacillota > Clostridia > Oscillospirales > UBA929 > WRLJ01. The sequence goes on along the minus strand of JAIRWH010000021.1, from coordinate 34,652 downwards.
AAGCAGGCGCCGTGCAGCTTAAAGTGTCGGTGGACGAGCAAATCGAGCTGCTCGAATTGGAAATCGAAAACCACGAGCTGTTAATCCGCGACATCAATATCCGTTTGGCCGAGCAGCAAACCGAGCTGGAGGCGGCTTTGGAGCGCGAGAGCGAAGCCGACGCGCTCTTCCGCACGCGTATGCGTATTATGGAGGAGGCGGGCGAGGCCTCTTATCTCTCCATACTCTTTCAGTCGCGCAGTTTCTCCGACCTGCTCACGCGCATTGACATCATCAACGAGGTCATGGACAGCGACAGGCGCGTGATGGAAAACCTCAGGGAGGCGCGGGCGGAGATTGAGGCCGCGAAGGCGCAACTTGAGGCGGACAGGGAGGACCTGCACGAAATATCGAAGGCGCTTGTGGAAAGCCAGGCGGAGCTTGCCGAACAATACGCCGAGATAGACGAGATTATCGCCTCGCTCTATGGCGATATGCTCAGCGCGGAAAAGGCCTACGGCGACGCGGAGGCGGCGGAAAAGGCGGCGCAGGAAGAGCTGAAAGCCTTGCAGGAGCTTTTCAAGAAACAGCAGGAGGCCGCGAAGAAGAAGACCGAATATGTGGGCGGCGAATACGCCTGGCCCGTGCCGGGCTACAACACCATAAACAACGGCTTCGGCATGCGTTTCCACCCTATACTCAAATACAACCGTATGCACAACGGCATAGACATCTCCCCCGCGCCGCAGGGCACGAAGGTGGTGGCCGCCAACGACGGCACCGTGCTTGTGGCGCAGTATAACTCCGGCTACGGCAACTATATCTGCATAGACCACGGCGGCGGCCGCCTCACGCTCTACGCGCATTTATCCAAAATGGCCGTGAAGTCGGGCAAGGCCGTGAAGAAGGGCGACGTTATCGGCTATGTGGGCAGCACGGGGCTTGCCACAGGCCCGCATTTGCACTTTGAGACCCATGTGAACGGCAAGGCCGTGGACCCCGAACAATACTTTACAAAGAAATAAGGTGTGAACGCCAGTGATGAAGAAACGCTTCAACCTCGCCACGGTGGCGGTGCTCATGGTGTTTGTGGCGGTGGCCACTTATATGACCACATATTCCAGGCTGCGCGCCGACATAAACGCGCGCATGGACTACATGAGCCGGATTGAGCTTTCCACAGAGAAGTTTATGAGCGCGAAGAACACGATAACCAATGAGTTTATCGGCTATTGCGACGAGGAGATGCTCAACGGCGGCGCGGTGGCGGGCATGATTGCCGCCCTCGGCGACCAGTGGTCGTATTACATGACGGAAGAGCAGTTTGCCATGCGTACCGGCGCGGACAAGAGCTTTGTGGGGGTGGGCGTTACGGTGTCCGCCACCGATTCCTCCGGCTACCTGCGCCTGCTTGAGGTATATTCCGGCTACCCTGCCGACACGGCGGGGCTTATACCCGGCGACCTGATTGTGGCTGTGGACGGCGAAGACGTGGGGACGCTGGGCCAGGGCGCGGCCTTGGCGCGTATGGACGGCGAGGAGTTTACCGCCGTGGCGCTCACCGTGCGCCGCGAGGGCCGGCAGGACTTCACCGTGACGCTGCGCCGCTCTGTGGTGGTGCGGCCGATGGTGCTCAGCGAGATTATTGACCAAAACCTCGGCTATATAAAGGTAAACGGCTTCGAGACCCGCGTGGGCGGGCTCTTCGACGAGGCGCTGCGGCAGATTGTAACCGCCGGCGCGGGCGGGCTGATTATTGATATGCGCGACAACCCCGGCGGCGATGTGGACGAGATGAGGGATATGCTCTCGCTGCTGCTGCCCACTTGCCGCCTGATAATACTCCAATCGAAAAACGGGGTGGAGGAATACAAGGACTCGGAAGGGCCGGCGTTTACCGATATGCCCGTGGTGGTGCTGATAAACAAAGACTCTTACAGCGCGGCGGAGTTTTTCGGCGCGTGCCTGCGCGAATACGACAGGGCCGTGCTGGTGGGCGAGCCCACCACGGGCAAGGCTTACGCGCAGAAGGATTATCGGCTGCAAGACGGCTCCGGCGTGCACCTTTCCGTGATGACATACCTCACGCCCGGGCGGGTCAACTTGGCGCAGGCCGGCGGGCTTTCCCCCGACAAGGCGGTGATATTCACGGATGAGCAGCGCGAGCGTTACCGTTTCGACCGCTCCGCCGACACGCAGCTCGCCGCCGCCGTGGCGCACCTGCGACTGAGCGTGCCCTCGCCTGACGGCGCGGAATTGCCGCCGGATTCGCCGGAAGGTTGACAAAGCCGGGAAAAAGCGTTATAATACCGTCGGTTCGGGCGTGCCGGAGGTTGCCTCGGCGCAAGCCATTGTGGGGTGATATGCCGTGAATAAGCCGTATAAGCTCACGAAAGAGCGCTACGACGAGCTGAAAAAAGAATTGGTTCACTTAAAGACCGTGAGGGAAAAGGAAGTGGCCGAGCAGATTAAGGAGGCTCGCTCTTTCGGCGACCTTTCGGAAAACTGCGAATACGACGAGGCGAAAAACGAACAGGGGAGGCTGTTTTCGCGTATCGCGGAGGTAGAGGCCATCCTTGCCGCCGCCGTCATCATCGAGGCCGCGCCGGAAGGCGTGGATGTGATTGACACGGGTTGCCGCGTGAAGGTGAAAAGCCTTGACGACGGCGAGGAAGAAAGCTATTTCCTTGTGGGCACCTTGGAGGTCAACCCCTTGGAAGGGCGCATATCGGACGAATCGCCCTTGGGAAAAGAGCTTATCGGCAAGCGGGCGGGCGACGTGATAACGCTTCAGTCGCCGGAGGGCAAGCAGCTGTCTTTCGAGATATTGGAAATCGGCGTGCCTTGACCCCCCAAGGCAACCCGGGAGGATGGTGGCGATTCTGGATACGCAGGAGCGGCAAAGCGAGCTGCTGCAGATAAGGCAAGATAAACTGCGCGCGCTTACCGAAAGCGGGCGCAGCCCCTATTTACGCACACGCTGCGACGTTACCCACCTCGCGAGCGACATAACGGGTAACTTCGAGGCCTTGGAAGGCTCGAAGGTGAGCTTGGCGGGCAGGCAGATGAGCAAGCGCGACATGGGCAGGGCGTTTTTTTGCGATTTGCAGGATATGTCCGGGCGCGTGCAGCTGTATGTGAAGACCGACGACCTGGGGCAGGAGGCGTTCGACGAGTTTAAGCGCTGGGATATAGGCGACATCATCGCCGTGAGCGGCACGGTGTTTCGCACAAAGCGCGGCGAAATATCCGTACACGCGCACGGCGTGGAGCTGCTTTCCAAGTCGCTGCGCCCGCTGCCGGAAAAGTACCACGGGCTTACCGATACGGAAACGCGCTACCGCCGCCGCTATGTGGACCTTATTGTGAACCCGGAAATAAAAGAGGTGTTTGTGAAGCGCTCCAAAACCATTGCCGCCATACGCGCCTTTTTAGACGGCGAGGGTTTTTTGGAGGTGGAAACCCCCGTGCTCCACACCTTGGATACGGGCGCGGCGGCCCGCCCCTTCCGCACCCACCTCAACGCCTTGGATATGCAAATGCACCTGCGCATAGAGCTGGAGCTTTTCTTGAAGCGCCTTATTGTGGGCGGCATAGACCGCGTGTATGAGCTCGGCCGCATATTCCGCAACGAAGGCATGAGCGTGCGGCACAACCCGGAGTTTACCATGTGCGAACTTTACCGCGCCTACACCGACTATTACGGCATGATGGATATTATCGAGCGCCTTTTCGCCCATGTGGCCGAGCGCGTCACGGGTTCGCGCGCCGTGACTTACCAAGGCGGCACGGCGGACCTCACCCCGCCCTGGCCGAGGCTCACCATGACGCAGGCGGTGAAAGACATCGCGGGCGTGGATTACAACGATTGGCAAACGGACGCCGACGCCCGCGAAGCGTTGGCGGCGCGGGGGCTGCCCTGCCGCGCCGACATGACGCGCGGCGAGTGCCTTTACGCCGTGTTTGAGGAAAAATGCGAGCATACGCTGCGCGGGCCGGTGTTTATCACCGAATACCCCGTGGAGGTTTCGCCGCTTGCAAAGCGCTGCGCCCGCGACCCGCTGTTTACCGAGCGGTTTGAGTTTTTCATCAACGGCTGGGAGATGGGCAACGCCTTCACCGAGCTCAACGACCCCGCCGACCAGCGCGCGCGCTTCGCGCGGCAGCTTGAGATTCGGAAGGCCGAGGGCGTGGCGGCAAGCATGGACGAAGACTTCCTTTGCGCTATGGAATACGGCATGCCGCCCGCGGGCGGCTTGGGCTTCGGTGTGGACCGCCTTGTGATGCTGCTCACGGACAGCCCCTCCATACGCGATGTGCTCCTGTTTCCCACCATGCGCCCGGAGGCCGGGCAATGAGGCGTTCCTTCGGCCGGTGGTTTGTCAATACGTTCTGGTACCATTACAAGTGGCACGTGCTAATCGGCTTGCTCTCCGCGGCGCTTGTCGCGTGGATGCTCGCGGACATACTCTCCAAAGTGCCCCCCGACTTTACCTACGCCGTGGTCGCCGAAAGCTACGCGAACGAGGAAACCTTCCGCGAGCTTACCGCCGTCTTCGCCGAAAGGCACGGCGACGCCGACGGCAACGGCAAGGAGCGCTATTTCCCGCAGGTCATAGCCTTCGACGAAACCTCGCCGAACAACTATGTGAACGCGCAGCGGCTCCAGACGTTCTTTTTTCAGCCGGAGCTACTCTTGTATATATTCACCTCGTTCGATATAATGTATTATGAGGACGGCTTGTTTGAGGACTTGGCCGCCCTCGGTTACGCCGCGCCTCCCGACACCCCCTGGGCGGCGGACGTTACTCTCGCGCCGCTCCTCGCGCGCGCCGGATTGGGCGAGCCGTGCTATTTGGCAATCCGCGCCTTATACGGAGAGGATAAAACCGACGAGGCAAAGCTCCGTTTCCACGCCCTGAGCTTCGACTTCCTCGATATGTTGCTTTCCGCTCCGTGAGCGAGACCGTTACCTCCCGCCAAAACCCCGCCGTGCGGCATGTGGCGAAGCTCATGCGTTCGCCGGGGGAGCGGCGCGAGAGCGGCCTGGCCGTGTGCGAAGGGCCCCGGCTGCTGCAAGACGCGCTTGCCTGCGGCGCGCGCCCGCTCTTGGTGTTGCGCGCCGAGGGCACCGCTTTGCCGCCGTTGCCGCAATGCGCCCGCGTGGTTACGGTATTGCCCGCCCTGCTTGATTCGCTCTGCGACACGCGCTCGCCGAAAGGCCCGCTGTTTACCGTGAGGCTTACGGCAAAAGAGGGCAAGCCCGCGCCGGGCGAGATGTGCGTGCTGCTCGATTCCGTGCAGGACCCGGGTAACGTGGGCGCCGTGCTGCGTTCGGCGGACGCGTTTGGTTTCTCGGTCATACTCACCCCGGGCTGCGCCGACTTCACCGCGCCGAAGGCGTTGCGGGCGGCAATGGGCGCGGCTCTGCGCGCGACCGTGTACCGCATGGCGCGCGAGGACGCCGCCGCGTTGGATATGCCGCTGTATGCCGCTTGCGCCGGGGGCGGGAGCGTGTTGCGGGATATGCCCGGCGGCGGCGTGATAATGATTGGCAGCGAGGGCGCGGGGCTTTGCGAGGCATTGAGAAAAGCCGCGAGGGGCGTGTTGACGATACCCATGCGCGCGGGGGCGCAGTCGCTCAACGCCGCCGCGGCGGCGGCGATATTGATGTGGGAGATGAGCAAATGAGCGCGTTGAAATACTGGATATGGCTCGCCTCCATTGACGCGCTCGGCGCGAGGAGCGCCGTCCGGCTGCTCGACGGCTTCGGCGCCCCGGAAAACGTGTATTTCGCCGACGAAGACGAATACGCCCGCCGCGAAGACATTTCCGACGTCGCAAAGCGCGCCTTGGCGGACAAGTCGCTTGAAACGGCGGACAGGATATTGGCCGAATGTGACCGCCTCGGCATACGCGTCGTCACCCCGCAAGACACGGACTACCCCGACAGGCTCAAGGGCATTTCCGCCCCGCCTTGTGTGCTCTATGTAAAGGGAAAGCTGCCGGTGATTGACGAAGAACCCGCGCTTTGCGTGGTGGGCACCCGCTCCGCCACCCCTTACGGCTTAGACGCGGCGCGGCGCATTTGCTCGGACTTGGCCAAGGGCGGCCTCACGTTGGTTTCGGGTTTGGCGCAGGGGGTGGACACACAGGCGCACAGGAGCGCCATCGGCGCGGCAAAGCCGAGCGTGGCTGTGCTCGCCTGCGGCGCGGACGTTATCTACCCGGCCGAGAACAAAGACCTTTACGCCGACATAGCCGCCTGCGGAGCGATAATCAGCGAGTATCCGCCGGGCACCCGCGCGCTCGGCGCGAACTTCCCGGCGCGCAACCGTATCCTTTCCGGGCTCGCGCTCGGCACATTGGTAATCGAGGCGGGCGCGCGCTCCGGCGCGCTCATTACCGCCCACGCGGCCATGGAGCAGGGGCGCGATGTGTTTTGCGTGCCGGGCAACATAGTTTCCCCCGCCAGCGAAGGTTGCCACGCGCTCATACGCGAGGGCGCGACGCTCGTTACCTGCGCCGCGGACATACTGCGCGAATACGCCCCGCTCTACCCGCAGAGAATCGCCGCCGCGCCCGCGCCCGCCGCGCCCGTGAGGCCCGCGCCCGCGCCCAAAACCGGCTCCGCCCCCGCCGAACCCGCCCCCGCCCGTCCGCTCGACATCACGGCGTTGGTGACCGGCTACACCCCCTCGCAGCAGGCCGTGTTGATATGCGCCGCGGCCACCCCCGTGACGGCCGACGAGATTGTGGCGCTCACGTCCCTGCCCGTGCGGCAAGTGCTCACGGACCTGACCCTTTTGGAAATAGACGGCATTATGGAACAGCTCCCGGGCAAGCGCTTTATCATGAAAATCTCTCAACGGCGGGAGGGGGGCAAAACATGAAACACGCCCTTTTGATTGTGGAGTCGCCCGCCAAGGCGCGCACAATCGGCAATTACCTCGGAAGCGCCTACACGGTGATGGCCACCGTGGGGCATATACGCGATTTGCCCAAGAGCGGCGAGGCTGTGGATATAGACAACGGCTTCGAGCTGAAATACAGCGTTATCGCGGGCAAGGAAGAGGTGGTGGCCAAACTGCGCGAGCAGGCGGAGAAGGCCGACGCCGTATTGCTCGCCACAGACCCCGACCGCGAGGGCGAGGCTATATCGTGGCACCTCAAGGAGCTGCTCGGGCTGAAAGACGAACCCGTGCGCGTAACCTTCAACGAGATTACCAAAAACGAAGTAAGGCGCTCTGTGGAAAACCCGCGCAAGATTGACATGAACCTTGTGGACGCGCAGCAGGCGCGGAGGGCGCTCGACCGCATCGTGGGCTTCGGCATATCGCCCGTATTGTGGAGGAGAATCCGCAGCGGCTTATCCGCCGGAAGGGTGCAGTCCGCGGCCACCGGCATACTCGTGGAGCGGGAGGAGGAAATCCGCGCCTTCACGCCGCAGGAATACTGGGTCATAGAGGCGGTGTTCGCCCCTCCGGGGGAGCATGGCGGCTTTACCGCCCAATATTACGGGCCGCGAGGCGGCAAAAAGGCCGCGCTGTCTTCGGAAGCCGAATGTCGCGCCGTGCTCGCCGCTTTGGAGGGCGCGCGGTTTACCGCGCTCTCCGCGGACAAAAAGAAAAAGAAGCGCTCCCCCTCCCCGCCGTTTATCACGTCCTCGCTGCAGCAGGAAGCGTCGCGCAAGCTGCGTATGACCCCCAAACGCGCCATGGCCGTGGCGCAGGCGCTGTATGAGGGCGTGCAGGTGGAAGGCCGCGGGCCGACGGGCCTGATAACCTATATGCGCACGGATTCCCAGCGCCTTTCCGACGAATCCGCGGCGCAGGCGCGGGAATATATACAAAAGACCTACGGCAAAGACTGCCTGCCCGCCGCCGCCCGCGCCTACAAAACCAAGAAAGGCGCGCAGGACGCGCACGAAGCCATACGCCCCACCGACGCGTTCCTGACCCCCGCGCTCGCGCAGGCAAGCCTTACCCCGGAGCAATACAAGCTCTACAAGCTGATATGGAGCCGCTTCATCGCCTGCCAGATGGCGGACGCCGCCCTGACGACGCTTACCATAGACGTGTGCGGCGGCGGCCATGTGTTTCGCGCTTCCCATACGAGCGTGGAGTTTGCCGGCTTTTTGAGCGTGTATGAGGAAAGCGGCGACGAAGAGGAGGAGGCGCGCGGCGGCGCGCTGCCCCCGATTGCCGCGGGCGCCCCCCTCGCGCTCACGGGCGGGCCCACCTCCGAGCAGCGCTTCACCAAACCCCCGCCGCGCTACACGGAGGCTTCGCTCATCAAGGCGCTGGAGGAAAAGGGTATCGGCCGCCCTTCCACCTACGCGCCCACGGTGTCCACAATCCTCGACCGCGAATACGCCGTGAAGGAGAAAGGGCTTCTCCGCCCCACCCCCCTCGGCGAAACCGTGACCGCCTACATGCGCGACAAGTTCCCCGATATTGTGGACGAGGAGTTCACCGCGCGTATGGAGGGCGAGCTTGACCTCGTGGAGGCGGGCAAACTTCCCAGGGCGCAGATGCTCGGCGTGTTTTACAAGCCGTTTGCCGAAAGGCTCGCCGCCGCCGACGGCGACAAGACGCGCGTCAGGGTGCCGGACGAGACCACGGACCGCGTCTGCCCGGACTGCGGCAAGGGCATGGTCATCAAAATCGGGCGTTTCGGGCGCTTTTTGGCCTGCACGGGCTACCCCGACTGCAAGACCACACAGCCGCTTTCCGAGGAGACCGACGGCGTTTGCCCGCTGTGCGGCGGCACGGTGCTCAAAAAGAAAAGCAAGAAGGGCTTCGCCTACTACGGCTGCGCCAACCACCCCGCGTGCGCTTTCATGACATGGGGCGCGCCCATGAAAGACACTTGCCCGGACTGCGGCGGCACCCTCTTCCGCCCGCGCTACGCGAAAACGGGCTGCTGCGAAAAGCCGGACTGCCCCGCCTTTGTGCCCTTGGAGCAGCGGCCCGGCTATAAGCCGAAGGCGGAGGCCGACGGCGGCGACGCGAAGGCCGAGCCGCCAAAGGGCAAAGGCGGCAAGGCACAGGCCGCGAAAGCCAAAGGCGGCAAGGCGAAAACCGCAGCCACGAAGGGGAAAGCCAAAGGCGGCGGGGCGGAGCCCGCCACATGACCGCCGTTGTGGCGGGGGCGGGTCTCGCGGGCAGCGAGGCGGCTTGGCAGCTGGCGGAGCGGGGGGTTGATGTGACGCTCTGCGACATGAAGCCCGCCTCGCGCACACGCGCCCACCACTCGCCCCATTTCTGTGAGCTTTGCTGCTCCAATTCCCTGCGCGGCAACCATATTACCGCCGCGCCCGGTTTGCTGAAAGAGGAGCTGCGGCGTGTGGGCAGCATGGTCGTGGAATGCGCCGACGCTTCGGCCGTGCCCGCCGGGTCGGCCTTAGCCGTGGACAGGGAGGCGTTTTCGCTCGCGGTGACGCAAAGGCTGCTCTCGCACCCGCGCATTACCGTGGTTTGCGAGGAGCTCACGCGCCTGCCGCCGCAACGCCCGCTCATTGTGGCCACGGGGCCGCTCACGTCCGGCGCTCTCGCGCGGGATATATCCTCCTTCCTCGGAGGCGCGGAGTTTCTGCATTTCCACGATGCCGCCGCCCCCTTGGTGGCGGCCGAGAGCGTGGATATGACAAAAGCGTATTTCGGCTCGCGCCACGGCAAAGGCCAAGACGATTACCTCAACTGCCCGATGGACAAGGAGTGCTACAAAGCGCTCCGGCAGGCGCTTTGCGAGGCCGAGCGCGCCCCCCTGAGTCATGGCGACGGCGAGGAACCGCCCGCGTTCTTCGAGGGCTGCCTGCCCGTGGAGGAAATGGCGCGGCGCGGGGAGGACACATTGCGTTTCGGCCCGCTCAGGCCGATTGGCCTGCGCGACGGGGCGGGCCGCTCCGCTTACGCCGTGGCGCAGCTGCGGCGCGACAACGCGGCGGGCAGCGTGTATAACCTCGTGGGCTTCCAGACGCGGCTCACGTTTGCCCGGCAAAAGCGCGCGTTTTCGCTCATACCCGCCTTGGCAAACGCGGAATACCTGCGCTTCGGCGTTATGCACCGCAACACGTATATAGACTCCCCGCGCCTGCTCACAAGCAGCTTCGAGGTGCGCGCCGCGCCGGGGGTGTATTTCGCGGGGCAGCTCACGGGGGTGGAGGGGTATGTGGAATCCATAGCCTCCGGCCTCACGGCGGCGCTGGGCAAGCCGTTTCCCGAAGACACGGCGCTTGGGGCGCTCGGCCGCTATATATCCGACCCGCGCGCGGAGGACTTCCAGCCCATGAACATCAACTTCGGCCTCTTTCCCCCGCCGCCCCCGCATGTCCCCAAACACGCGAAAAAGCAGGCCTTGGCCGAAAGGGCGCTGATGTCGCTGGGCAGATATTTGGACGAGGAGATGATATTGCCGTGAGAGTGATAGTAGACGCTATGGGCGGCGACAACGCCCCCGGGGAGATTGTGAAAGGGGCGCTGGCGGCGGCAAAAGAGCTTGGGGCGGACATAACGCTCACGGGCAGGCGCGAGGCGCTGCTGCATTGCGTACACGCGGAGGGCTTGTCCGAGCCGCCGCGCAATGTGGCGATTTGCCACGCCGACGGCGTGGTGAGCATGGAGGACGACCCGCAGCGCGCTGTGCGCGACAAGCAGGATTCCTCCATGTTCCTCGCGCTGCGTATGCTCGCGGCGGGCGAAGGCGACGCGTTGGTGTCTGCGGGCAACACGGGCGCGCTGCTCTCCGGCGCCACATTGCTTGTAAAGCGCATACGCGGCATACGCCGCGCCGCGCTCTGCCCCTTCCTGCCCACGGCGAAGGGGCGCGCGCTGCTCATTGACTGCGGCGCGAACGCGGAATGCACGCCGGAATATCTTTTGCAGTTTGCCTTCATGGGCAGCTTCTACGCGACCGCGCAGACGGGCATAGTCTCCCCGCGCGTGGGCCTGCTGAACATCGGCTCGGAACCGACGAAGGGCACGGCGCTGCAAAAGGAGGCTTACGCCCTTTTGCAAAAGGCGCTCGGCGAAGGCTTGCTCAACTTCACGGGCAACGTGGAAGGGCGCGGGGTGCCCCTTGGCGAGGCGGACGTGGTGGTTGCGGACGGATACAGCGGCAATATACTGCTCAAAGCTATGGAGGGCACGGGCATAATGTTTGCGGGTATGCTGAAAAAGATGTTCCTCTCCGGCGTTTCGTCTAAGTTTGCCGCGCTTTTGCTGCAAAAGCCCATCGGCGAGCTGAAAAAGACGATGGACTACACGGAGACGGGCGGCACGCCGCTGCTCGGCCTGCAAAAACCCGTGATAAAAGCGCATGGCTCGTCTAACGCCAAGGCGCTGAAAAACGCCGTGCGGCAGGCGATGCTCTTCCACGGGAGCGGCGTGATTGGCAAAATAGAGGAAAACATGAGCAAAATGAAGATGGAGGTCGCCGTAAATGACGGAGTTTGAGGACAGCATTGGCTATCGGTTCAAGAAGAAGCAGCTCTTGGAGCTTGCCCTCACACATTCATCCTACGCCGCCGAGCACGGCACGGAAGACAACCAGCGCATGGAGTTTTTGGGCGACGCCGTAATTGACATGGTCACGGCGCGTATACTCTACGCCAAGCACCCCGACGCCAAAGAAGGCAAACTCACGCTCATGCGCGCGGACTTGGTGTGCGAAGCCAACCTCGCGCGCGCCGCCGAGGCGCTGAAACTTTGGGACAATATGCGGCTCGGCAGGGGCGCGAAGACGGCGGGCCCAAAGCCGTCTATATTGGCGGACGCGTTTGAGGCGCTCACGGCCGCCATGTATTTGGACGGCGGTATGGATACGGCGGACAATTTCATACGCTTCGCCCTGCTCGGAGCGCCGCTCTCCTGCCGTAGCCACGACCCCGGCGGCAGAGACAGCAAGAGCCGCTTGCAGACCACAACGCAGAAGGGCGGCAAGGGTCAGCCGCGCTACGAGACGACCTACACCGACGGGCCGCCCCACGCCCCCACATACACGTCGGTGGTGTTTATTGACGAGAAAGAGGCGGGGCGGGGCTACGGCGTGAACAAAAAGGAGGCGGAGAAGGCCGCCGCCAAGCAGGCTCTGCAAAAGATGCGCCCCAAATGAAGCTCAAATCCTTTGAGATAAAGGGCTTTAAGACCTTCCCCGACAAGGTCACTCTCGCGGCGCAGCCCGGTATTACGGCCGTGGTGGGGCCGAACGGCTCCGGCAAGTCCAACATCGCCGAGGCTATCCGCTGGGTGCTGGGCGAGCAGAACCCGCGCGCGCTCCGCTGCGAAAAGCGTATGGAGGAAGTTATATTCCACGGCGCGCAAAACCGCGAACCCGTGGGTTTCGCGGAGGTGTCGCTCTGCCTTGACAACAGCGAGCGCCGGTTTCCCATTGACGGCGACGATGCCGTGCTGACGCGGCGGCTCTACCGCAGCGGCGAGAGCGAGTATTACCTCGGTAAGTCCGCCTGCCGCCTGAAAGACATACAGGAGCTGCTCATGGACACGGGTTTGGGTCAAGACGGCTACTCCATCATCGGCCAAGGCATGGTGAAGAGCATAATCTCCGATAAGAGCGGCGACCGCCGCCATGTGTTCGACGAGGCGTGCGGGGTTTCCAAATACCGCCACCGCAAGGAGGAGGCCCTGCGTAAACTCGCCGCCGCGCAGGTCAATCTGCTGCGCGTGTGCGACAAAATCGAGGAGCTGCAACCGCAGGCGGAGAGCCTGAAAACCCAAGCGGAGGCGGCAAGGAGCTTTTTGCTGCTGCGCGACGAGCTGCGCGGCCACGAGATAGCCGTGTGGCTCGACGACTTGGAGCGCGTGAGGAGGAACTTCGCGCCGCTGCGAGACGACTTCCGCGCGGCAAGCGAGCGGCACAAACGCGGCGAGGAAGCGTTGCGGGGGCTGTATGCGCGGGAGGAGGACTTAGCCTTGCAATCGGCGGCGGCGCGCACGGACGCCGAGCGCGCGCGCGAGGAAAAGGCGGCTTACGAGGAGGCGGTCTTCGGCGCGGGCAATTCCCTTGCCGTGCTTGAAAACGAGATTATCCATTGCCGCGAGAATATGGCGCGTATCGAGGCGGAGCTTGCCCAAACGGGCGCGCGCAGCGGCGGTTTGGACGGGCAGATAAGTTTGATGCGGCAAGAGGAGCGGGATATTCGCGCGCTCATAACCTGCCTGCGCGAAGAAATCGAGGGGCTTTACGCCCGCGCGCGTGAGGTTGCCGCCGCGAGCGGCGAGGAAAGCGCGAAGATGGAAACCTTGAAGATAGAGGAAGGGCGCTACACGGAAGGCGCGGCGCTGCTCATGGCCGAACGGGCGGCGGCGCGGGGGCGTTTGGAGGGTCTGCTTGAAAGGGCGCTCGACACGGAGCGGGAGCTCCAAACGCGCGGCGAGACGACGCGCCTGGCGAAGGCGGAGGCCGAAAACGCCGCCGCGCGTTTGGAGGAAGCCGCCCTCCGCGCGGCGGAATTGGAAAACGCCATATCCGGCTACACATTGCGGCACAACCTGCGCCGCGCGAAGGCGGAGGAGTGCCGCGCGGCGCGGGGCAAATTGGAGATGGAGCAAAACACGCTGCAAACGCGCGCGCGGCTGCTCGCCGAGCAGGAAAAGGAACATCAGGGCTTTTCCGACGCGGTGAAGACGGTGCTCGCGCAAAGTTACCCCTTTGTGCACGGCACATTGGCCGACCTTGTGAAAGTGGACGACAAATACGCCGCCGCCATTGAGACGGCTTTGGGCGGCGCGCTGCAGAATATTGTGGTGGACAGCGAGGAAAACGCGAAGCAGATAATCGGCTACCTGAAGGCGCGTTCGGCGGGGAGAGCCACCTTCCTGCCGCTGTCAAGCGTGGACGGCAAGGAAATGGAGCCGCAGGGCCTCGGCGTGGCAAGCCGTATGTGCCGCGCCGAGGAGCACTACGCCCCCCTGCTGCGCGCCTTGCTGGGCCGCACCGCCGTGGCGGAGGATATGGACGAAGGCATCGCCTTGGCAAGGAAGAACGGCCACCGCTTCCGCGTGGTGACGTTGGACGGGCAGCTGCTGAACGTGGGCGGTTCGATTACGGGAGGCAGCCTCGCGCGCGCCACGGGTCTGCTCACGCGCAAAAACGAGCTGCAGCGCCTGCGGGAGCGCGGCGCGGAGCTTGCCGAGGCGCTCGACAAGGCGAAGAAAGATGCCGCCGCCGCCGAAAGGGAGCTTTCGGGCGCGGAATATGACCTGCAAACGGCCCGCGACGAATATAACGCCGCCGCCGAGGACGCGGCGGCTCTCGCGGCGGAAAAGGCGCACCGCGAAGCGTTTTTGCGCAGCCACATGGAGGAGGCGGAAAAAACCCGCCGCGAGCAGGACACCATTACCGCCGCCGCCGCCGCCGAGCGGCAAACGCTTGCGGCGCTGGAGGAAAAGCACGCGCATAACGCCGCCGCGTTAGATGCCGTGCGGCAAGCCATGGAAACGCTCGGCCATAAGGCGGCGCGTTTGACGGAAACGGGCAGGGGCTTCGAGGCCGCCATTGGCGAAAGGCGCGAAAAGGCGGCGGCTTTGGAGGCGGCGGCGGGGGAAAAGGCCAAAGCCATTGCGGAAACGGAGCGCCTGAAAGACGAGCTGAGCGGCGACGCGCGCGCGCGCAGGCAGGCGCTTGAAGATTGCCGCGCCGAGCAAGGGCGGCTGCGCGCGGAAAAGGCGCGCGCGGAAAAGGGCAGGGAGGAAGCCTCGGAAAAGCACCGCGAAAAAGGCGAGACGCTGAAAGCCATATACGCCTTGCAAGAGCGCTTGGAAGGCGAGCGCGCCGCCTGCGCCCGGCAGGCGAAGGAGCAGGCCGAGGAAAACGCGCGCGCGGCGCAGGAGACCGCCCGCATAGAAAACAAGCTCGCCCTTGGCGAGGCGGAGGAACGGCAGCTTGTGGATAAACTCTGGGAAACTTACGGCCTTACGTTTACCGCCGCGCAGGAGTGCGCGAAGCCCTTGGAGTCCAAGCAGAAAACCATACGCCGCATTGCCGAGCTCAAAGACCAAATCGCGGCTTTGGGCAACCCGAACATCGGGGCGATTGAGGCATACGCGGAGCTGTCCGCGCGTTTGGAGCTGCTCACGGGGCAGCATGCCGACGCGGCGGGCGCGAAGGCGGAGCTGGAGAAGATTATCGAGGAAATCTCCGAGGAGATGGTGGCGGTATTCATGGAGAACTTCGAGAAAATCAGCCGCAATTTTCAGGAGATTTTCGAGGATATATTCGACGGCGGTCAGGCGTGTTTGGAGCTTATGGCGCCGGACGACCCGCTCGGCTGCGATATAGACATAAAGTCCCGCCCGCCGGGCAAAAAACTGCGCTCCATATCGCTGCTTTCCGGCGGCGAGACCTCGCTCACGGCAATCGCGCTGTACTTCGCCATATTCAAGGCGCGCCCCGCGCCGTTTTGCCTGCTCGACGAGATTGACCACGACTTGGACGAGGCGAACATCGGGCGTTTCGCCGCCTACCTCTCGCGCCTCGCGAACGAAAACCAGTTTATTGTCATCACGCACAGGCGCGGCACCATGGAGGTGTGCGATATGCTGTACGGCGTGACCACACAGGAGCCGGGCGTGAGCAAGGTGCTCTCGCTGCGCTTTGAGGAAGTGGAAAAACGCCTCGGCATCGCCGTGTCGTAAACGGAAGGGGGCGTTTGACCTTTGGGTGTGTTCGGAAAGATGAAGGGCAGGCTGGGCGGGGTCTTTGCCGCCCACAGGAAGCTGGGGCGCGAGTTTTACGAGGAGCTGGAGGAAACGCTTATACTCTCGGACGTGGGCGGCGCGCTTTCGGCGGAGATTACGGAAAGGCTCCGCGCCGAGTGCGAGGGCGAAAAGCTCAAAGACGCGGAGCAGGCCAAGGCGCGCCTGCGCGCGCTGCTTACCGATATGCTGCGCGGCGAAAGGGCGCTGCGGCTCGATACAAGCCCGTCCGTGGTGCTGTGCATGGGCGTGAACGGCGCGGGCAAGACCACCACGGCGGGCAAGCTCGCCGCGCTGCTCACGCGGCGGGGCAAAAAGGTGCTGCTCTGCGCGGCGGACACGTTTCGCGCCGCCGCCGCCGAACAGCTTGCCGTGTGGGCGGAGCGGGCGGGCGCGGCCCTTGTGCGGCAAGGCGAGGGCGCGGACCCGTCCGCCGTGCTGTTTGACGCGCTGCGCGCCGCGAAGGCGCGGGGGGCGGACGTGGTGCTCGCCGACACGGCGGGCAGGCTGCAAAACAAGCAAAACCTAATGAACGAGCTTTCTAAGATGAGCCGCGTTATCAGCCGCGAATGTCCCGAAGCCTGCCGCGAAAACCTGCTCGTTATGGACGCGGTGACCGGGCAAAACGGCCTCGCGCAGGCGGCGGGCTTTTCGGAATCCGCCGCGCTCACGGGCATAGCGCTCACCAAGATGGACGGCTCCGCCAAGGGCGGGGTGGTTATCGCCGTGGCTCGCGCCATGGCCGTGCCGGTAAAGCTCGTGGGCACGGGTGAAAAACTTGACGATTTGCGCGAGTTTTCGCCGGAGGAGTTTGCGGAGGATATTGTGTCGTGAAGGTGGTAATAGCCACACATAACCCCGGAAAGCTGCGCGAGCTGCAAGCCTTGCTCGCGCCTTGCGGCTGCGAGGCGGTGATGAGCCGTATGGAAACGCCCCCGGAGGAAACGGGCGGGAGCTTTGAGGAAAACGCGCTCATTAAGGCCCGCGCCGAGTGCCTCTTCGCGGGCTTGCCCGCGATTGCCGACGATTCGGGTCTTTGCGTGCGCGCCCTCGGCGGCGCTCCGGGTGTCCGCTCGGCGCGTTTCGCCCCTCCGGGCGAGCGCCGGAAAACGCTGCTGCGAATGATGGAGGGCGTGACCGACCGCCACGCCTGTTTCGTGTGCTGCGCGGCGCTTGTGCTGCCCGGCGGGCGCGAGATTACGGCAAGGGGCGAGTGCGAGGGGGCAATCGCCCACGCGAGCGCGGGCGAAGGCGGTTTCGGCTACGATTCCATCTTCTTTTTGCCCGACCTGGGGGTGACTATGGCGCAGATAACGGAGCGGGAGAAAAACGCCCGTTCGCACAGGGGGCGCGCCTTGCGGGCGCTGCTTGCCCAATGGCCGGAATAGTGCTGTACGGCGGCTCGTTTGACCCGCCGCACAAAGGCCATGTGGCCGCCGCGCGCACGGCGCTGCGCGAGCTCAAACCGCGCGCGCTGCTCTGGATACCCTCGCTCCGCCCGCCGCATAAGCCCGGCCGCGCACTTGCCGCGCCCGCCCACCGCGCGGCTATGTGCCGCCTTGCGGTAAACGGCTTGCCCGGCGCGGAGGTCTGCGAGGTTGAGCTTACCGAGCCGCTGTCCGGCTACACGGTGGACACCGTGAGGCTGCTGCGGCAGCGCTACCCCGGCGAGGGTCTTTACTTGCTCATGGGTTTTGATATGCTCTTGTCGCTGGACACATGGCGCTCGCCCGACGAACTGCGCTCGCTCTGCACCGTAACGGCCTTGCGGCGCGAGGAGGGCGCGGCTTCGCGGCCGCCGCCCGGCGGCGCGCTGATATTGCCGCACCGCCCCTACGAAATCTCCGGTACGTTGCTGCGCGGTTTGCTTGCCGCGGGAAAAGGGAGGGAGCATTTGCCGGATGGAGTGTGGGAATATATTACCGGGCACGGCCTATACGCCGCCTGAACTGCGCGCGTTGGCCCTGCGCCGCCTTTCCGCCCCGCGCTATCTGCACACGCTGGGCGTGGGGGCGGAGGCCCGCGCATTGGCGCTGCGCTACGGAGCGAGCGTCCAAGACGCCGCCTGCGCCGCGTTGCTGCACGATATGACCAAAGAGGACGACCAGTTGAAACTCTGCGCGGGGTATGGTATAATGCCATCGGGCTTTGAGCTTGCCGCCCCGAAAATGCTCCACGCGCTCACGGCCGCGGCGTTTGCCCGCCGCCTCGGCGCTCCCGAAGACGCGGTGAACGCCGTGCGTTACCACACCACCGCCCGCGCGGGCATGAGCGACTTAGAGAAGATTGTCTACCTCGCCGACTTCACGGAGCCGTTTCGCCGGACGCTCAAAGGCACACGCTCCGGCCTTGCCCGCTTGAGGGCGCTGGTGTTTATCGGCTTAGACACCGCCATGGATTGCGCGCTCGCCCTTTCCGCCGATTATTTGGCTGAGGAGGGCAAACCGCTCCACCAAGACACGTTGGAGGCGATGGAGGAAATGAAAGGGAAAGCGACCCGATGGGCATAAAAGGCAAACGTATCGCGCCGAAGACCGCGAAGGCCGAAAAGGCGAAAACCCCGCGCGGGAAACTCTCGAAACGGCAAAAATGGCTCGTTGCCGCCGGGGTCGCGGCGGCTGTGCCGCTTTTGGCTTTCGCGTCGTGGCGTTTGCTCGTGCGCCCGCCGCCCCTGCCGCCCGTGGAAAGCCCGGCTCCCCCGCTCCTGCCGAGCATGGACCCGTCGAACCCGCTTCCGCCGCCTTCCGGCACACAAATATACAGGCCGCCGGATATAGCGTTTGACCAAGACATACGCACGGTACTCATAGCGGGGGTCTACGACGGCACCAACACCGACTCCATCATGGTGGCGAGACTCAACTACAAGGCAAACGAGATGCATGTGGTGAGCATACAGCGCGATATTTTGGTTATGCACGACGGCAGGGCGCGCAAGGTCAACTCCGTGGTCAGCCACGCCGGCGGCGAGCCGGGCGGCGGCATGGCCGAGCTTGTGGGCGCGCTGGAATATATGCTCGGCTTCAAGATTGGCAGCACCGTATACGTCAAGTTCACGGGCGTGGAACAATTGGTGGATTCCGTGGGGGGCGTGGAGTTCGACGTGCCCACGCGCCTGTATAAGCCGGAGGAGGGCATCAACCTGCAAAAGGGTTTGCAAACCCTCAGCGGCAAACAAGCCATAATGCTGCTGCGTTACAGGGGTTACAGCGGGGGCGTGGGCGGCCTGCCCTCATACGATTACGGCCGTATGTACATACAGCAGCAATTCCTCAAAGCCGCCGCGCGGCAGCTCTTGGTGCCGCAAAACATCACCAAGGCGCCGGAATGGGCGCGTATCTTCGAGGAAAACGTCACCACCTCGCTTAAAACCGGGGAAATCCTCTGGTTTGTGGAGCAGTCCTTCGGCATTGACAGCGAAAAAATCACATTCGCCACGCTCCCGTCTAAGACGGACGACAGGCAGCTGAGCGCGGGGCAAGGCTCATACGATTACATCATCGCCGACGAGGCCTTGGTTATGATAAACGAAATGCTCAACCCCTACAACATGGACATCACGCGCGACATGGTGAGCTGGTATATGCCTTGGGCAACCCGCGACGCAAAGGAGCATTGAGCCGTTGAACGAAAAACATTTAACGCCGCGCGGCGCGGCGAAGCTGATATACGGCGCGCTGGAAGCCAAACAGGCGCGCGACGTGAAGGTGCTCGACATCCACGAGCTCACCACCCTCGCGGACTTTTTCATCATTGCCACGGGCACATCCTCCGCCCACATCGCCACATTGGGCGACGAGTGCCGCCGCGTGATGAAAGATTCCGGGCAGCCGCCGCCGCGCGCGGAGGGCGCGCCTTCGAGCGGGTGGGTGCTGCTGGACTTCGGCAGCGTGGTGCTGCACTTGTTTGGCGCGGACGCGCGCGCGTTCTACTCTGTGGAGCGTTTGTGGCAAGACGCGAGAATATGGAGCGGAGATGACTTATGAAAGAATACGACCCGAAGGTTATCGAGCCGAAGTGGCAGGACGCGTGGGAGAAGGCGGGGGTGTTTGAGACCCGCGAAGATGCCGCAAAGCCCAAATACTATGTGCTGGTGGAGTTTCCCTATCCGTCGGGCAAGGGGCTGCACGTGGGGCACACGCGCCCGTACACGGCTATGGACGCGCTGGCGAGGGCAAGGCGTATGCGCGGGAGCAACGTGCTGTTCCCCATAGGTTGGGACGCGTTTGGCCTGCCCGCCGAAAACTACGCCATAAAGAACAAAGCGCACCCGCGCCAATTCACGCAGGCAAATATCGCCGCGTTCCGCGCGCAGATACGCTCGCTCGGTTACAGCTTCGACCATTCCCGCGAGGTGGACACCACCGACCCGGCGTATTACAAGTGGACGCAGTGGATATTCCTGAAAATGTTTGAGCGCGGGCTTGCCTACAAGGCGGATATGCCCGTGAACTGGTGCCCCTCCTGCAAATGCGTGCTTGCCAACGAGGAAGCGCCCGGCGGCGTGTGCGAGCGTTGCGGCGCGGAGACCTCGCGCCGCGAAAAAAGCCAATGGATGCTCAGAATCACCGCCTACGCCGAGCGTCTGCTCAACGACTTAGACACCGTGGATTACCCCGCTCGCGTGAAGCAGGCGCAAAAAAACTGGCTCGGCCGCAGCGAGGGCGCGGAGGTGAATTTCGCCGTGTGGGCGGAAGGCCGCCATGTACACACGCTGCGCGTGTTCACCACCCGGCCGGACACCCTCTACGGCGCCACCTACATGGTGCTCGCGCCGGAACACCCGCTCGCCGCCGAATACGCCTGCCCCGAAACGGAGGAATACCGCCGCCGCGCGGCCAAGAAAACCGACTTCGAGCGCGGGCAGCTGCAAAAGGAAAAGACGGGGGTGGCTCTGAAGGGCGTTACGGCGGTAAACCCCGCCACGGGCGGGCATATACCCATATATATCTCCGACTATGTGCTTATGGGTTACGGCACGGGCGCGATAATGGCCGTGCCCGGCCACGACGGGCGCGACTGGGAGTTTGCCCGCCTTTTCGGGTTGCCGATTGTGGAGGTTGTGTCGGGCGGCAATGTGGACGAGGGCGCGTATACGGACACGGAAAACGGCACATTGGTCAATTCCGGCTTCCTAAACGGTCTGCCCGTGCCCGACGCGGGCGAGGCGATGACGCGTTACCTTGAGGAAAAGGGCTTGGGAAAGCGGAGCGTGCAATATAAGCTGCGCGACTGGGTATTCGCGCGGCAGCGCTACTGGGGCGAACCCATACCCATTGTGCATTGCCCTTCCTGCGGCCTTGTGCCCCTGCCCGAAAGCGAGCTGCCGCTGACGCTGCCGCCCGTGGAAAGCTACGAGCCCACCGACACGGGCGAGAGCCCCCTTTCGCTCATGGAAAGCTGGGTGGCGGTTTCCTGCCCGCGCTGCGGCGAGAGGGCGCGGCGCGAGACGGACACGATGCCCCAATGGGCGGGCTCAAGCTGGTATTACCTGCGCTACGCCGACCCGCGCAACGAAAACGCGCTCGCCTCGCGCGAGGCCTTGGATTACTGGACACCCGTGGACCGCTACAACGGCGGCATGGAGCATACCACGCTCCACCTGCTGTATAGCCGCTTTTGGCATAAGTTCCTCTACGACATCGGCGTGGCGCGGCAGCCGGAGCCCTACCGCAAGCGCACGTCCCACGGCGACATCATCGGGCCGGACGGCTTCCGTATGTCGAAGAGCCGGGGCAATATCATAGACCCAATGGAGGTGGCAAACGAATACGGCGCGGACGCGATGCGCCTGACCATACTCTTCATCGGCGACTTCGAGAAGTCCGTAATCTGGTCGCCCAACGCCGTCACGGGCTGCCGCCGTTTCTTGGAGCGCGTGTGGCACATGGCCGCCTCGGCGCAACCCGGCGACGCGCTCTCGGAGCGGACGGAGAGGGCTTTCCACAAGGCAATCAAGAAAGTGACCGAAGACATAGACGCGTTGAAGTTCAACACGGCAATCGCCGCGCTTATGACGCTGCTCAACGAAATGGCCGAAGGCGCGTACTCGCGCGGCGACATACGGCTGTTTGTCACCCTGCTTTACCCCTTCGCGCCCCATATCTGCGAGGAGCTTTGGGAGCATTGCGGCTCCGGCGGCCTGCTCGCGGGGCAGCCGTGGCCCGCGTGGCGCGAGGAACTGACCTTGGACGACACGGTGGAAATCGCCGTGCAGGTGGGCGGCAAACTCCGCGCCACGGTGACCGCGGAGCGCGGCCTGCCCGACGAAGCCGTGGTTGACGCGGCGCTGCACAACCCGCGCATAGAGGCCATTGCCGCCGGGCGCGCCCCGACGCGGACGGTGGTGGTGAAGAATAAGCTGGTCAACCTGATATTCCCGCAGTAGGCAAACGGCAGTTTTTTACCCTCGCGATAAACGGTTGCGACAGGCGCGGAAAGATTCCGCCGGCTGTCAAATAGGGGTGAGGACGATGAAAAGGGTTTTCGCGGCCTTGCCGCTTGCGGCGGCGTTGTTTTGCGCGTCGCGCTATTCGGTATCCTCCAAGCGGCGCAGGAGCGCCCCGGCGGCCTCGCGCAGCGGCGCGTGCTCCGGCTTCGCAAGCTCCGGGTCGCCTTCGAGCATGGCGGCGGCATGGGAGCGGGCAAGCTCCAAAAGCTCCGTGTCTTGCGAAAGGTCGGCGAGGGCAAACTCCGGCAGGCCGTGCTGCCGCCGGCCGAAGAAGTCGCCCGGGCCGCGCAGGCGCAGGTCGGCCTCGGCAATGGAGAAGCCGTCGTGGTTGCGCCTTATGATTTCCGCGCGCTCCCTCGCGGTCTCCCCGCCGCCCTGCAAAAACAGCACACAGTAGCTTTCCGTCTCTCCGCGCCCCACGCGCCCGCGCAGCTGGTGCAGCTGCGAAAGCCCGAAACGCTCCGCGTTTTCCACCACGAGCAGCGCCGCGTTCGGCACATCCACGCCCACCTCGATGACCGTGGTGGCCACGAGCACCTGCGCGCGCCCGGAGGCAAACTCGCGCATGGCCGCGTCTTTCGCGCGCGGCGACAGCTTGCCGTGCAGCAAGCCCACGGTAAGCCCCGGCAAATGCCCGCCCAGTTCCCGCGCGTAGCTTTCGGCGGCGGCGGCGGACGCGAGCGCGTCTTCCCCGCCGTCCACCATCGGGCAGACCACATATGTTTGCAGGCCTTTTTCGGCCAATTTCCGAATGAAGGCGTGTATACGCGGGCGGTATTCCTCCGTGACCACATACGTTTTCACCGGGCGCCGCCCCGGCGGCAGGCCGTGAGGCAGGAACCGCAGATGATGCACTTGCTGCCGTCCACCTCCACGGTAATGGCGCCGTCTTTCTCGCGCGTGATGTTCGCCTCGTCAATCGGGCAAACCCTCACGCAGCGGTTGCAACCCACGCACTTCTCGGTGATATTGCCGATACTGCCCCTCACGGCTTATTCCCCCATATTATCGGTCTCCGCCGCGCCCGTTCTCGGCGCGCGCAAAAACGGAGCCGTGTTTAGGGTAACACAAAACCCCGCCGCCCGTCAAGGGCGACGCGGTTAGTTGTTAGTGGTTAGGGGGTAGGGGGTAGGGGTTAGGAGACGGGGAGAACGGGGGTTGCGGAGAGGCGTGTATTGGGCGTTATTCGCTTGCGGTTGCGGGGAACAACGGTTTGCCGCAAGGCTAATCCGCGAATACCATAACCCAATAAAACACCCCGTCGGTGTCTAAGGCCACGCCCGCGCCCGCGCGGCCGAAAGCGGGGTTGAGCAGCGTTTCGCGGTGGGGCGGCGAGGCCAGCCAATCGCTTACAACGGCGGCGGGCGCGTATTGCCCGCAGGCGAGCGCCTCGCCCGCCTCGGCATAGACCGCGCCGCAGTCATCTAAGGCCGTGCGCCCCTCGCGCCCGTCGGGGCGGACGCGGGCAAACAGTATTATTATCTCTTCCGCCCGCGCGTGAGCCGCGTTTGCCGTGGCGGTGTCCGCAGAGAAGGCGGCCGTGCCCGCGCCCGCCCGCGCGGCGTTGACAAGGCCGAAAACCTCCCCGGCGAACGCGGCGAGGTCCACCACGGTCACGGTCACGGAGGCGGACGCGCCCGAAACGGCCGTGGCCGTAATAGTCAGCTCGCCCGCGCCAAGGCAGCGCACGGTGTCCGCGCCGAGCGTCTCGGCCCGCGCCCCCGACACGGCAAGGCTCACGGCCTTATCCGTGGCGTCGGCGGGAGCCACCGCCACGCTCACGGCGCAAAGCTCGCCCACGGCGTATGTGGGAGGCTGTACGCCGCCCTCCCATGCGAGCGCGGCGCGAGCGACGGCCACGGATACTTCCGTGACCGACACGACCACGGTGATGTCGCAATAAGCCGTGAGGGAGCCGGACACACAGCGTATCACGGCGCTGCCCGACGCGGCGGCGTAAACCTGCCCGCGCCCGTCCACCCTGGCCACGGCGCTGTTGCTTGAAATGAACCTCACGCTCCCGGCGGCGTTCGCCGGGTAAAAGCGCGGCGTGAGCGTGAGCGTATCGTAGCGCTCCATCACCGCGGAGCCGCGGTCGAGCGTGAGGTTTTCCAAGGGCGGCGGCGAGGGCGAGGGCGAAGGTTTGGCCGCGGAGGGAGAGGGAGAAGGTTTGGTCGCGGAGGGAGAGGGAGAAGGCGCGCCGCCGTCCGCGCGCGAAGGCGAGGGCGAGGGCGAGGGCGAGGGCGAAGAAGCGCCGGGCGCGGGGGTTATGGCGGGCGAGGGCGAATCGCCCGGCGTGTAAAGCCCCAAAGACGGGCGCGGCACATCGGCGCGCGCGCAGGCGGACAGGCAGAGCAACAACGCCGCCGACACAGCGCGGGCGGCAAGCGGGCGGGCAAGCCTCACTCCGTGATGTAGGGGAGCAGGGCTAAGTGGCGCGCGCGCTTGATGGCCTCCGTGAGCAGGCGCTGATGGTGCGCGCAGGTACCGGTCATGCGGCGCGGCAGTATTTTGCTGCGCTCAGACAAAAACCTCCGTAGCTTGGAAGCGTCTTTATAGTCTATGTAATTGGCCGCTTTGTCCACACAAAACACGCATACCTTGCGGCGCTTGCGGGAACGCTGGTCTCTTTCTCCGGGCATTGTAAGCTGCTCCTCTCTCAGAACGGCAGTTCGCCGTCGTCTTCAAGCTCCGCGAAAGACGAGGGCGCGGGCATAAGCTCCACGACAGATTCGGGAGCGCCGGGGCGCGGGGGTATCTCGTAGGGCGCGGAAGGGCCGTCGCCGCGTTTTTCGGCGAAGTACGCGTCGTCTATAACCACCTCGTAAGAGGTGCGGTTGTTGCCCTCCTTATCTTGCCACTTGCGGGTCTGCAAACGCCCGGACACCGCCACAAGCTGCCCTTTGCGAAACCATTTCGAGGTAAACTCGGCGGTATTGCGCCAGGCCACTATGTCGAGGAAATCCGTGGCGCGTTCCTCGCCCTGCGGGCGGTAATCCCTCTCGCAGGCGAGCGTGAACGAGGCGACGGGGTGCCCGGACTGGGTGTGGCGCAGCTCCGGGTCTTTGGTTAGGCGACCCATGAGCACTATCCTGTTCAGCATACGGCGCTCCCCCCTATTCGTCCCTGCAAATGATGAGGCTTCTCATCACGCCGTCGGTGATGTTGTACACGCGGTCGAGCTCGGCGGGGAAGTCGGGCGGCGAGCTGAAACTGACGAACACATAGTGGCCCTCCGTTTGGTCGTCTATGGGGTAGGCCAAGCGCCTCTTGCCCCATTCGTCCACAGCCACATCCTGCCCGTATTGGTTGATGAGCGCCGTGAACTTCTCCACAATGGCGGCGGTGTCTTCCTCGCTCTTTTCCGGCGTCACGATAAACACCGTCTCATACTTCGCGGCGGTTTTCGCCATGCCGATGTCCTCCTTTCGGTCATAAGGCCCCCGGTTGGCGGGGGCAAGGATGGCGCCGCGCGCCATGCGCGGCTTGTGCATTATATAACCGCGCAAGGGCGTTTGTCAAGCGTTTTTCTTTCACGCGCCGCGCCGAGCCCCCGTTTTTCGTACCCCTTGACTTATGGAACCTCATTTTGTATAATAACCGCAGCGAACGCCGGAGGGAAACGAAAAAAAGGGGGTGCCGCCGTATGTGCCTGCGTTGCGCGGCCGTCGCGCTGCTCGCGGCGCTGCTCGTTTCTTGTTCGGAGCAATGGGGCCCTGCCGCGCCGGACTTGGTGGTGGAACCTGTGCCCGTTGAAGCGCCCGTGCCGGAAAACCGCGAAGTGCTCATACCGTCGGGCGCGGCTCGCTCCGTGGGGTTCGGCCTTGCCTGGGTCCGCGCGGAACGCTTAGAGCCTTTTGCGGGCAACCGCGCGGTGAACGCCGCGCTGCTGCCGTTGATATATGAGGGGCTGTACGCAATCGGCAAAGACTTCGAGCCTGTGCCGCTGCTCTGCGCCTCGATGACATACGCGGGCGATAACGTATACGTCGTCGAGCCTTCCCCCTTCGCGCTCTTTTCCGACGGTTCGCCGCTCACCGCGGCGGACGTGGCGTATTCCCTAAAAGAGGCCGCCAAGCCGGGCTCCGTATACGCGGCTCTGCTTATGCACATTACCTCCGCCGAAGCGGACGGCTCCGCCGTGAAAGTCACGCTCTCGCGCCCGGTGACCCGCTTTGCCGCCTGCCTCACCTTCCCCGTGGTAAAGGCCGGCGAACCGTATATCGGCACGGGGCGCTATGTCTTCGAGAGCGCGGGCGCGGGCGGCGCGACCCTCACGCGCAACGCCCTTTGGCACGGCGACGGCTCAAACCTGCCCGGCAGGATTGACCTGCTCGACTGCACGGATATGACAAGCGTCAGTTTCTATTTCCAATACGGCCATATCGCGCTCCTTTCCTCCGACTTCACCGCCCGCGCCGAACCCGTTATCCGCTCCGGCTGCGAGCGCCGCGACTACCCCTCGCCGCTCATGGAATACATAGAGCTGAACGCGGCAAAAACCCTGCCCGACGCGCAAAACCTGAAAAAAGTGTTCGCCCTCGCGCTCGACCGCGCCGCGCTCTGCGAAAAAGCCTATGAGGGCAACGCCGACCCGTGCGCCGAGCCGCTGCCGCCCTCTTCGCCCGAAGCCCGGCCGTATGAAAGCGGCTATTCCCGCCGCGAGGCGGCGCTGCTGCTGACGTGCATGGGCGCGGAGGACGCCGACCACGACGGTGTGCTGGAATTGCCTATGCAGCGCGGGGCAAAGACGCCGCTGCGCTTTGTAATCATCGTAAACTCCGAAAACGCCGCGCAACCGCGAGCCGCCCGCATGTATGCCGAGGAACTGCGGGCGCTGGGCATGGACGTGACGGTAAACGCGCTGCCGGGTAACGAGTACTCTCGCGCCTATGAGGCGGGCGAATATGATATATGCTTTTCGCAACGCGAGCTGCCGCCGGACTTTTCCTTCGACCTTGCGCCGGGCGTGGGTAACGGCGACGTGCTGATTATCGGCTTTGTGAGGAAGTCTTTGCTTATGCAGCGCGGTTTGGCGGAAAACGCCTCACCCGCGCCCTATGATATGTTCGCCGGGTTTGAGCGCTGGGGCTTTATCGGCGTGTGAGCGGGATATTGTGTCCGTGCCGCCGCCGAGCATTGCGGCGGACGACCGTATCTGCGGCGGTATTACATGGGCGCGCGGCCAAAGGGCGTTTTTGAGGCACCTGCCAACCCGGAACCGCTCGAACAAAGGCCGGCGCAAGTGACCGAGGATACACTGCGGTTTAGTAGTTAGTTGTTAGTGGATAGTGGACGAAGGGACGGGGGAGCAGGGGGAGTAATGCGGCGTCGCGCTTTGCGTGACGGGGGAGGGAAGGCATGTTCATCGTGGGAGTGACGGGCGGGAGCGGCGCGGGCAAGACGGCGCTGTGCGCCTGTTTGCAAAAGCTCGGCGCGGCGGTAATCAACGCCGACGAAGTATACGCGGGCTTGCTTAGGCGCAGCGCCCCGCTGCGGCGCGAGCTTGCGGAGCGTTTCGGCACATGCGAAAGGCGGCGCCTATCCGCCATAGTGTTTGCCGAACCCGGCGAATTAGACGCGCTCAACGCCATAACCGCCCCGCATACGCTCGCGGCGGTAAAGCGGCGGCTGCATAAGCAGAAGGCGGAGACGGTGTTTGTCGAGGCCATATTGCTCTTGGAAACGGAGCTTGCCGCCCTGTGCGATATGCGCGTGGCCGTGACCGCGCCTTACGGGGCGCGTTTGGAGCGAGCCGCCGCGCGCGACGGGCGGGGCAGGGCGGAGATTGCCCAAAGGCTGAAAAATCAAAAACCGGATAGCTATTACGCGCAAGGTTGTGATATAGTAATTGTTAATACGGGCAGTGTGGACGCTCTCGAAGGCGAGGCTCGGAAATTATTGGATGAGGTGTTTGTATGGGCACAACGGAAACGAAACGCGACAGGCTGATGCCGCCGCCCCGCTCCGGCCATGAAAGGCTCGCCGAGGGAAAATGGCAGACAATCCTCGACTATAACCAAGGATACAGGGCGTTTGCGGACGAGTGCAAGACCGAACGCGACTGTGTGGCCTTCGCCGTGAAGCAGGCGTCAGAGCGCGGCTTCCGGGAATACGGCAAGCGGCAAAAGCTGCAGCCGGGCGACAAACTCTGCCGCACGCTCATGGACAAGACCGTGGTGCTTGCCGCAATCGGCGAGGAGGGCGCGGAAAAGGGGGCGAATATATGCGCCGCGCACATTGATTCGCCCCGGCTCGACCTCAAGCCCTCCCCGCTTTACGAGGACGGCGGGCTGGGCTTTCTGAAAACGCACTATTACGGCGGCATAAAGAAGTACCAATGGCATTCGCTGCCGCTTGAGCTGCGCGGCGTGGTATACAGGGCGGACGGTTCTCCCGTGAACATACGGCTCGGCTGCTGCGACACGGACCCCGTGCTGGTGGTCACGGACCTCTTGCCGCACTTTGCCGCCGACCAGATGAAGAAGAGCGTGACCGAAGCCTTCACCGCCGAACTGCTCAACGCGCTTGCCGGCTCCATTCCCGACCCGGAGCCGGGCGAGGGCAGGGTGAAGCTCGCGCTCTTGGAGCTGCTCGAACAGCTCTACGGCATAAAAGAGGCCGACTTTGCCGCGGCGGAGCTGTCGCTTGTGCCGGCGGGGCGGATGCGTGACGTGGGCTTAGACGCGAGCATGGTGGGCGGCTACGGCCACGACGACCGCACCGGCGCTTTCGCGGCTTTGAGCGCGCTCTTTTCGTTGGAAAAACCCGCCCGCACGGCGGTGTGTTTCCTTGCCGACAAGGAGGAAATCGGCTCCGAGGGCCTGACGGGCGCGCAGAGCGCGTTTTTCGATTCATTCATGAGCGACCTCTGCCCTTCCGGCTCCGACGCGCTGCGCCGCTGCTACGAGAACAGCTTTTGCCTGTCCGGCGACGTGTGCGCCGCCTTTGACCCCGGCTACCCCGATGTGGCGGACGCGCAAAACCACGCGCGCTTGGGCAACGGTATCGGCATATGCAAATACACCGGGCGCGGCGGCAAGGGCGGCGCGTCGGACGCGTCCGCGCAAACGATGAGCAAACTCCTGCGGATATTAGACGGCGCGGGCGTTATACGGCAGACGGCGGAGCTGGGCAAGCCCGACAAGGGCGGCGGCGGCACGGTGGCGCTCTTTTTCGCGCGGCGCGGCATAGAGACCGTGGACGCGGGGGTGCCCGTGCTGTCCATGCACTCGCCGTTTGAGGTTATCTCCAAACTCGACAACTACATGGCCTATGAGGCCGCCGCCGCCGTGTATAAATCATGAAAAAGGTTGCCTTCATCGGCGCGGGCAGCTTCGGCTTCACCCGCGCCCTCACGCGCGACATACTCTCGTTTCCGGCGCTCTCCGGCTGCCACCTCGCGCTCATGGACATTGACCCGGAGCGGCTCGGATACATAAAGCGCGCCGTGGAGCAGACCGCGCGCCTCGGCGGCTACCCCGCCGCCGTCACGGCCACGCAAAGCCGCGAGGAGGCGTTGGAGGGCGCGGACGGGGTGGTGATTACCATACTCGCGGGCAATGTGTCCGTGTGGCGGCGCGACATTGACATACCCATGAAGTACGGCGTGGACATCAACGTGGGCGACACGCGCGGGGTGGCGGGGGTCTTTCGCTTCCTGCGCACCGCGCCCGTTATGCTCTCCATCGCCCGCGACATAGAGCGCCTCGCGCCGAAAGCGTTGGTGCTCAATTACACCAACCCCATGGCCATGCTCTGCCGGCTGCTGCAAAGGGAAACGTCGCTTACCGTGACGGGCCTTTGCCACAGCGTGCAAGGCACGGCCGCCATGCTCGCGCGCTGGCTCGGCGCGGACATAAACCGCGACGTGGAGTACCTCTGCGCCGGTATCAACCATCAGGCGTTTTACTTGGAATACAAAGTCGGCGGCCTCGATGCCTACCCCGCGCTGCGCCGCGCCGTGAGCGAGCGCCCGGAGGTGTATAACGAGGAGATTGTGCGCAACGAGATGTTCCTGCACTTAGACTATTACCCCACGGAATCTTCCGGCCACAACTCGGAATACTGCGCGTGGTTTCGCAAACGCCCCGACCTGATTGAAAAATACTGCGCCCCCGGCACGGGTTGGAACCCCGGCCGCCACGCCTATATCCGCGACGAATACCTCGCGCGCGAGGGCACATGGCGCGGGGAGATTGAAAAAGAGCTTGCCTCCGGCGCGGCGGACTTAGGGCGCGGCGGCGAATACGCCGCGTGGATATTCAACGCCGCCTTCGGCGACGGCACGCCGTATACGTTTAACGGCAATGTGGCAAACACCGGGCTGATAGACAACCTGCCGCAAGGCTGCTGCGTGGAGGTGCCCGTCACGGCCGGGCCGGACGGCCTGCGCCCGCAAGCCGTGGGCGCGCTGCCGCCGCAGCTCGCGCTCCTTACGGCCACATCCGCCGCCTGCGAGGAATTGGCCGTGGAGGGCTTCGTGACGGGTAACCGTCGCGCCGTCTTTCATTCCATACTCTTTGACCCGCTCTCCGCCGCCGCGTGCTCTATGGAGGAAATCGCCGCCATGACGGGCGAAATGTTTGCCGCGCAACAATAACAACGCGGCGCCGCCGCTAAACCGACGGTGCCGTATGCGCCCGTTTCCGGCGCTTGACATTTTCTTAACAAAGAGTTATCAGAATTGTAACAATTTTATCAACGATTGTTCACAAGCGCGTGATACGATAATAGAGCATCAACAAAAAAAGCGCCGCCGTACTTTATACCCATTGGCGGAGATTACAAGACCCGGGCTTGCCCCGGGTCTTGACGAGCGCGCGTTTTCCCGCACCGACAAAATGCTTTGCCGCTCCCGGAAACAATTGTAATTTGTCGCCGCCCGTGATAGAATGGGCAAACGCCGCGCCTGTGGGGAAAGCCCGGCGAAAACCGCGACACGAAATAAAGGAGCGGAAGCGCAGATGCCGGAAAACCGTATATCGCCGGCCCTTGTTCGGGTCGTCGGCGCCTTGACATTGTGCCTGTTCATATGGACGGCGGGCATGAATATATACGTCCTGGGAAAAAGCGGCGACAACCGGGCGGCCTTCATCTTTACCGTCTTGGCGGCCTGCGCCGCGTTGCTCATTTTCTTCGGCGGCCGCTTGCGCCGCCGCCGCGCTTTGGGTGTCACGCCGCCCGAGGCCCGTCCTGCTCGGCGCGGCGGCGGCGGTGTTTGCCGCCGGACTTTCCGCCCGGCTCGGCTTTCTGCTGCTCGATTACGCCCCGGTGTCCGACCCGGCCCACAATTACAACACCGCCTTGCTGCTTTTCCGCGAGGGCACATTGCTCTCGGATGCCCAACGCGCCCTGTATGTGGCCGTGTTCCCCCACCTTTTGGGCTACGACGGGCTGCTTGCGGTCTCCTTCGCGCTGTTTGGGGAGAACCTCGCCGCCGTGGTTATCCCGAACATACTCTTCGACATCGCCTCGGTAATCGCGCTCTACTGTCTGGCGCGCGCTCTCTCCGAAAACAAGCTCGCCCCGCCCGTCGCCGCCGCGCTCTGGTGGCTCTCGCCGCTGAACATCGCCTTTTGCGCGCTCAGCCTGCCCGTGGTCGCCGTAAACGCCCTAATACTCGCCGCGCTCGCCGCGTTGCGGCGTGTGTTCGCGAGCGCGGAAAGGGTGGGGCCGCCGCTTTTATACAGCCTCCTCGCGGGCCTCGCGCTGAGCGCGCTCCACATAATGCGGCCTTTCGGCGTATTGCTGCTGCTCTGCGCGGCCGCGTACCACACGCTTTGCCTTCTCGCCCGCCCCCGTTCGGGCGGACTGTGGCTCCCGCTCTGCAAACGCCTGCTTTCGCTCGCGGTTACGGCGGCGGTATTCTTCGCCCTAAACGCGCTTTGACAGGCGTATACGTCGAAGGTTACCGGGCTGCCCGCACATAAACACACCGCCGCGTGGTCGCTTTACCTCGGCGGCAACATCGGCTCGGAGGGCAGGTGGAACGCCGCCGATTCGGAGCGTTTGTGGGAGGCAATCGGCGAAAAGGGGCCGGACGGCGGCTTGGAGCAGATACAAAGCGACGCGGCGGCCCGCTGGCAAAGCCTCGGTTTCGGCGGGGCGGGGCGGCTGCTTTGGGCAAAATCATACTACCTGCTCGGCGAAACGCAGCACATGACATACAATCTGCGCGACTCATACCCGTTTTTCGGAAGCGGGCAAACGGTGCGCGTCGTGTGCGCCCTGTATTGGTGGGTCGTCCTCGCCCCGGCGCTTGTGTGGGTTTACCGCGTTCGCGGCCGCGGAAAGCCGGGTTTTGCCGTGTTTGTTTCGGTGTTCACCCTCGCGCTCTTCCTCGCCTCGATTTTCCTTGAGGTTTACAGCCGATATTTTTCGGTCTTTTTCCCCGCGTTTACCCTATTCGCGGCGCTTGGGGCGGAAAGCGCGCTCTTGCGGGCGCCGGAGGAAAAGGATAGCGATTGAAACCCGTTCATATTACCCCTAAGGTAAACGGCCGCCCGGCGTTGTGCCGCAGGAAGCAAGCAAGAGGGATAGGGACAGGAATAACGCGAGCGCCGTCTTTTTCGCGGTAACCCACCCTCTCCGTGACTGTTTTCGCAAAACGCGGGCGAATGTCAACCTTTCTGCTTATTCTGCGCCAGCGCCCTCTCTAACCACACCGCGCCCACGTCGAGCGCGGAATAAAGCCCGTCTTTTTCCGCTTTTTTCACAATACGGTCGCGGGATTTGAGGTCGGGGTCGGTGAGCTGAAGCTGCACGGAAACCTTTGACGCTATGCTGCCCTCGCCAAACGGGCGCGTTTCCAGCACCTGCATCATGATGATGTATTTTTCCGCCATGCTGCCGTAGTAGACCAAATTGTCTTTTCTCATAAGCGGGCGGCCCTTATAGGTAAGCCCCTCGGTTTTCTTCGCCTTCACGGCCATAGGCTGTCAGCTCCTTTTCGTATGGTCCAATATACCACACCAAACGCACGCTTGTCAACAGCGCCCGTTTGGTGTAGCATAGAGTAAAGGAAGCGGGGTTTTGCGATATGCGGTTTTCGGAAATCGCTCCCGAGCAGCTCGCGGCGCGGGATATAAGGGCCGTGTTCGCGGATTTGGACAACACCTTGGAACCTTACGGCGCGCGGGAGCCGTCGGGCGAGGCGCTGCTTTGGTTTGAGCGCCTGAGAGCCGAAGGCGTGGCGCTTGCCGTGGTGAGCAACGCCGGAAGGAAACGCGTCTCCACCTACTGCCGCGATATACCCCACGCCTACAAGGCCCGCAAGCCCAACCCGGGCGCAATCCTCGACATGGCGCGCCGCTTGGGCATAGAGCCGCGCCATGTGCTGTTCATAGGCGACCAACTGCGCACGGATATGCGCGCGGCGCGGCGCGCGGGGGTCGGCTTTCTGCGGGTGGACCCCGTGTCGCCGAACCTCTTCCACCGCCTGCGTTACAGCATCGAAAAGAGGTTCTTCACATATGAGGCAGGCTGACCGCCTCCGCGCCCTTCTGCGCGAGGGGGAGCTTGACGCCCTGCTGCTCACCTCCGACACCTGCCGCCTTTACGCCTCCGGCTTCCCCTGCTCGTCCGGCGCGGCGGTGCTCACGCGCGAGGGCGATTACCTCATCACGGACTTCCGCTATATCGAGGCCGCCGAGCAAAAAGCCGAGGGGTTCACCGTGCGTATGTGCGGCAAAGACAACCCCCTCAGGAAAACCGCCGCGGCCATATTGAGCGCCCACGGCTGCAAACGCGTGGGTTACGAGGCCGACACGCTCAGCGTGCGCGAATACGAGCTGTGGCTCCGCGAGATACCGGCGGTATTCGTGCCCGCGCAGGAAGCGATTGCCGCCCTGCGCGCGGTAAAGACCCCCGCCGAGCTTGCCGCCATAGCCGCCGCCCAACGCGTGGCCGAGTCCGCCTTAGACGATGTGTTGCTCCATTTTGTGCGTTGCGGCGTTTCGGAAAAGGCCGTGGCGGGGGAGCTGATTGCCGCGCTGTACAGGGCGGGCGCGGACGGGCCGGCCTTCGCCCCCATCGTGGCCTCCGGCCCCAACGGCGCTCTGCCCCACGCCGAGCCGTCCGACAGGCTTATCGCGAAAGGCGACTTGCTCACGCTCGACTTCGGCGCGCTGCTTTGCGGCTACCGCTCCGACATGACCCGCACATACGCTATGGGCGCGGTGAGCGACGGGCAGCGCGAGGTCTACGCCCTCGTCTTGCAAGCGCAGCAAGCGGGCATAGCCGCCGTGCGCGCGGGGGTGCCGGGCAGCGAGCCGGACGCTCGCGCGCGGGCCGTTATCGAATCGGCCGGCTACGGCGAATGTTTCGGCCACGGTTTCGGCCACGGCGTGGGTTTGGAGGTGCACGAAACGCCCAACTGCAACCCCACGGCCTCCGAGCCGCTCCCGGCGGGCGCGGTCATCACCGCCGAGCCGGGCATATACATAAAGTCCCGCTTCGGCGCGCGCATAGAGGACATGCTGGCCGTAACCCCCGGCGGCTGCGAA
>JAIRWH010000074.1 GCA_031253545.1 Oscillospiraceae bacterium | reverse complement strand
CTTGAGCGATAACAATGCCTGTTAAGCATAACACATGGAATCACTAATGGCCGTTTTGTAAAATGGGTAGAGCTATTATCTGTGATACAGCGAAAGCAAAACGCTCCTTTCGGAGCGTTCCACTTTCGCTTTTAGGCGTATACGATTTCGTCAAGCATCATCTTTTCCGCTGTCCGATGCACGTCTGTCATGTGCGCCGCCCAAGCAAGCCCGTCGGCGGCTTTATCTGGCGGTGGCCTAAACACCAGTATATCAGACATGATGCAGTCAAGCCGTTTATGTGCGTCCGATTGGACTTCGCGCAGGTGCGGGAATAGCCGCTCCGTCAGCAAAAGCTGATTGTATGTGATTGGGTGATGCTCCCGGAGATATGCCCGCCTCATCGCGCCATATCGGGTGATAGGTTCAGCCAATTCCCTCGGCGGTTCGTCCAATACGATATTTGGCAGGAGATAATCGCCGTGGCTGATGTATTCAATCAACATCGTTTGGGCCTCCTCTCTGCGGCTTGTGGCCGCCTGTGCTGAACGGGGGATATACTCCCCTCGTTGATGGTTTCGGGCGCGTATAGGGCAAAGGTTGCGCCACAGACGCGCCCTGTTTTGTAATATTGGAAGCGGCTTCCGATATTACACGTCCGTTCTCTTATCGCCTCCTTCCGGCTGTCCACGCCGCAAACTGCTACGGATGGGCTGGCTGCCATGCTGTTTAGTAGGAAATTGGACATTTCCCCTTTACAGCATAACTTCTCGCTCACCGTCTCAATCTCGCGTCCCGACTGTCATGTGTTTACTGTAACTGCCTCGTCTCCCGCAACCGCGCATACTCCGCGAAACACGGCTCGACGCGGCCATACGCGCCGCGCCCGGCAAGTGGCCGGCGTTGTTGCTACGGGCTCAGCTTAAAACCTTCCATAAGAGTTCTACCGCGTTGTCGTATTCGTATTTTTTAAGCGCCGCCGCCGCGCCGTCTATCAGGTCGTTTATCTCCGTGCCGTAATCGTAGGCGCGTAATAGAGCGATAACCTCCAACCCCGTGTCGGCATCGTAGTTTTCCACGGCTTCCAACGCCTCGCGCGCGGCTTTTCGCAGCTTCGCGACATCGCCGGGTGTTCTGCTAGGCGCGGAGGCACCGCCGCCGGACGGGAACACGGTTTTTAATTGTTCATGCAGCGACAGGAGCCTGCCCGCAAACTGCGGGAAGTTCGCCGCGCAGTAGGCGGCGTCGCCGCCCTTGGCGGCTGTCTCCAATGTTTGCGCCGCGTCAGACAAAGCCATTGCCCCCACGCTCGCGAGCGCCGATTTCATGGAATGGACGGAGATGGAGAAACCTTTCAAGTCGCCGCCGTTCATAAAACCCTTCATCATATCCGCTTCCGCCGCAAGTTTCTCATAAAACAGCTCTAAATTGCCGCGATACATCTCTTTCATGCCGTCCACACGGCGTAGGCCAATCTCGACATCAATATCCCCGATACCGCCGAGCGCTTGCCAAAACTCGCCGCCGTCATTTCCCGCGTCTTTCGCGTATGGCGGCATTTGCGCCACAGGGACTATTTTTTCGGGCGGCAAGTGGTCTCTGAGCGCCCTGACCAGCAACGGAATTTCAACCGGTTTCGGTATAAAGCCGTCGAACCCATTTTCCAAGAACATTTCCATCGCGCCCTTTATCGCGTTGGCGGTCAGCGCGATGACGGTGAGGCGCTTGCGCCTGCCTTCAAGTTTCCTGATTCTTGCCGTCGCCTCAATTCCGTCCATTTCCGGCATCATGTGGTCCATGAAAACGATGTCAAAATCGCCGTCTTGCACCGCCTTAATGGCATCCGCGCCGGACGAGACCGTCATGGCGTTTATTCCGAACAGCCCCAACATACCGTGGGCCACCCTCAGGTTAAACTCGTTGTCGTCTACAATCAAGACTTTTGCTTCCGGGGCCCTAAACGGCTGCGCGTTGTCTTGCCCGCCGCCGCGCGCGGTATCATCTGAAGCGACACCTTCGACCAGGGGGATAGTGAGCCTGAAAACGCTTCCCATGCCGTATTCGCTCTCAAGCGACACTTTTCCGCCCATCATCTCCGCGAATACCCTGCTGATGGCAAGACCCAAGCCCGTGCCCACCACTCCCCTGTTTTGCTCTGTCTTAGACTGCTCGAAGGCGTTGAACAGCTTTGGTATGTCCTCTTTGCGAATGCCCATGCCGGTATCTTTTATCTCAAACGTCACCGTTTCCTTCGCTCGCGATGTGATTACTTTCAGCCGGACAGACCCTTTTTCGGTATACTTGACCGCGTTGCCGCAAATGTTGGTCAGCACCTGCCGCAGCTTGACATCGTCGCCGTACAGATGCGGCGGCATCTCCCCTTCGCTTTCGAACGCAAATTCAAGCCCTTTCTTTTGCGCCATATAAGTGAACATAGATGCCACATTGTCTACGAGCGAACGGAAATCGTAGTTGACGGGGCTGAGCGTCAGCTTGCCGGATTCGACTTTCGCGAGGTCCAATATGTCGTTGATAATCGTCAACAACGAATGGGCGGATGTATTTATATCGCCGACATATTCCGCGTCGCGCCTCGAAAGGGCGGAATGCGACAATAGCTCGGTCATGCCGATGATGGCGTTCATGGGGGTTCTGATTTCATGCGACATATTTGCCAAGAAGGAGGACTTGAAGCGGTTCGCCTCGTCGGAACGCAGTTTAGCTATGTACATAAGCGTTAAGAACGCGCAAAGCGCCAGGGTTGACACTACCCCGGTAATAATCAGCACGGCCAGCATAACGTTGACGTCTCTGTTATATTCGCTGTATGGCGTGGACAAATATATGTACCAACCGTTGAACAGCTTCCTGCTGAAGAGGATGCTGTCTACGCCGAACATGGATTTGTAGTTGTAGGCATTCAGTTCGTCGTTGTCGCGTATCATAGCCGCCAAACGCTTATACTCGTCGGGTTCGTTTTCCACGTCTTCCATTTTCACGCCAAAAACGGTTTCGTCGGGGTGTACGACAAACCGCATTTCCGAGTCGAGCAACGCCCCGAAGCCGAGGCTGATAAGTTCCATATCCTTTATGTATTCGGTAATTGCCGAAAGGATAATGTCAAAAGACAGCACCCCAAACTCGCCGCCGTTCGCGTCATACAGCACCTGCGACATAGACAGGACCCATTCCCCGGTATGCGCGTCTATATACGGGTCGCTGTAATATATTTGCCCGGGGTGTTCACGCGCTCCCGTATACCAGACACGGGTCTCCGCCACATAATCGGCGGGCACGTCCCACGGGGTGCCGTGTATCAGCTTGCCGTCCACCACGCCGTATATAAACAAAACGCCGTGGTATCTGTCGTTGCCGTTATTCATGTGGTATTCCCACTTTGCGATTTCGTCTTGTATCTTCGCCGGGTCGTCGCCGCGAGCGTGCATATCCTCGACGATAAACACAATATCCTCAAACTTTGCCTGATGGCCGTCGAAGTATGTGCGCAACGTCTCGGCGGAGGCGTTGATAACCTTTTCGCCGTATGACACGAGGTATTTGGATACAAGCCTTGTGCCGAAATACCCGCCGATAATTATCATGACCGCGAAAGTGGCAACCACCAGCATACATTGCAGCATTATGGATGAATGATTCCTGAGCCTTGACAGACGCGCCATTTTACCACTCCCTCAAATGTGCGCCGCGCCGCGTCCCAGCCAAGGCGACCGCGGTCCGTCACAGAAACCTGTTTATCCTCTCCACGGCGCGTTTTGGGTTGATGGGTTTGACAATGAAGTCCGATGCCCCTTCTTTTACGGCTCTTATCACGAACTCCTTGGTGGAGTTACCGGTTATGAAGACGATGGGAGCTTTTATGCCACGTTTCCTGATGTTCTTGGCAAGGGTGAGGCCGTCCATGTCCGGCATCTCGATGTCGAGAGCAAACAAATCGGGGTTGCGGGCGTTGAGCACATTCAGCGCGGCCTTGCCTGACGTTACGCAAATCACCTTGCACGGAACGTCTTTCAACGCTTCCTTGAAAGTGTCTAAGCAATATGTGTCGTCGTCCACCGCCAATATCTCTTTTTTCTTCTCCGGTGGGAGAATGTCAAGTCCCACGGCCGCGTTGCGAGGCTCGGGCGGCGCGGAACGGACGGGGGCGGCGCTTTCTTCGCGCGCAAACACCGTGTTCGACGCGTCTTTGCCGAGGATTGCCATTTGGAGGTCTATGGAAAGCGATACCGCCGACGACAGCAAAACACTGACATACGCCTTTGTCCTTTCGGGAATCTTCTCGTCGCCTTTGCCCATCTTGTTGGAATACAGCAAACACTCCTTGGCCAACTCGTCGGCGTGGACACCTTCGAGCATAACCCTGATGGCTAAGAGTGATTTTGTGGCGGCTTTCGCGTTGTCCGCGTGAAACGATTTCAGCAGTACATCCTTTTCGGCAGGGAAGCCCTCGATGAATCTGTCTATGGACTTCATATAGTTTTCCGACAGATTGCCGCTGCTGTCCACCGGCATTATGTCCAGATTAAGGTCTCGTATCCTGCGCAAATCACGCGCGTCACACATACGCTCATCCCCTCTTCGCACGTTCGGATACACGTCTTGCGCGTACGCGGCAGATAACGCGGAAAGCGCAAGCAGAATAAGCGTATACAGTATAGCAGGCTTCCCGCCGCAATGTCAAGCATAATTTCTCAATAAAACAAACAAAGAGGGCGCGCAACCCGCAAACCCCCACGCGCAAGCGCGGTTTCCACAAAAAACGGCGCATCCGGCATATGGGCTTTGGCGGCCGATTGTCTATTACCTCCGCTCCAACACCACATTCAGCCCCTTCTGGCGTATATGGCGCAGGCTGAGAAAGAGCTTGCTCAGGCGGTAGCGGCGCGCCGCCTTCGCGCGGTGTTTCGGGGATTGCGAATGCTTTGCCAAGCGGCGGGCTATTGCCCGAAACAGGGGAAACTGGGTCATGAATATGAGATTATACCAAAACTCTATCTCCGGGTTGGCGTTCTTCGCCTCGTTCCACAGGGAGTATTGCCGTTCCATCGGCAAATATATCATCTCTTCCATCGCTTCGCGGGTATATAAGCCTTGTTTTACCGCCTCTTCCACAATGTCTGTGCCGGGCAGGAAACTCAAGCCGTGGAGCTGCAGCAGAAACCTGCCGGGCAGCCGGGTGCAAAGCTCGTAGCTTTCTTTGAGCTGCTCCGGGGTTTCAAGCGGGTGGCCGAGGATGAAGTCGTAGGTTACGTAAGGTATGCGGCTTTTTGTGAGCATATTGGCGGCGGCGAGGATTTGCTCCTGCGACTCCGCGCGGCGAAACACCTTTTTGCGCACTTCGGGCGAGCCGCTTTGGATGCCCATGCTGACGCAGCGCAGACCCACGGCCCGCAACTTTGCAAGCAATTCCGCGTCCGTTTTCAGCGGGTGTGTCCACGCCTCGAAAGGAAGGTTTATCTCGGTCTTATATCGGGCGGCGAACTCGTCTACCCACAGGGGGTCTGTGGAGAAGATTTCGTCCCAAAAGCGGATAAAGGACAGCCTCTTCATCTTCGCCTTGGCGCTTTTCAGTTCGTCAATCACGTCGCCGGGGGCGCGGGTGCGCGTGTAGTGGGCGGCGTTGGGGTAAAGGCGCTTTATGCTGACGGCAGAGCAAAACGAGCAAGCGAAAGGGCAACCCCGCGACGCGGCGGTCTCGTAGCTGGATGAATTGACATAAGGGTCCATGTGGTGCAGCCGGCCGGTGTCGTCGTCAAGGTAATACTTATTCGGCAGCCCCAGCTCGGCGATGGGGAGCGTGCCGAGGTCCATGTCGAACGGGCGCATGGGGTTGGTTATAATCTTCCCGTTTTTGCGGTAAACCAAGTTGGGCACATCGCCCACGCCCGACCCGGAGGCCAAGCGCCGCGAAAAATGCGCGGCGGCGTATTCGCCTTCGCCCCGGATTACATAGTCGCAATGCGCGAGGCAACGCTCGGCGAGCAACGTAGCGTATACCCCGCCCCAGACTATGGGAGCGCCGGTGTGTTTTTTTATTAAGTCGCTCACGCTTTCAGCGATGCCGAGGAAAAACGAGGAGGTGACGCTCAGGCCTATCCAGAGCGGCGAGGCACCCAATGTTTCCAAAAAACGCAGCACGCCGGCTTCGTCGGGCTCGGAGGAGCGCTGGGCGCGGTAGCCGCCGATGTGAAGCACCGCCACATCGAAGCCCGCGGCCGTGAGCGCCCCTTCTATGTATCGAATCGCCAATGCTTTTTGGTTGTAAAAGTTAATCAGCGCGATTTTTTGTGCGGCC
Source organism: Oscillospiraceae bacterium (assembly GCA_031253545.1). Taxonomy (GTDB): domain Bacteria; phylum Bacillota; class Clostridia; order Oscillospirales; family UBA929; genus WRLJ01. The sequence continues at coordinate 51,438 of JAIRWH010000074.1, read as the reverse complement.
AATGTCCGGTCACCCCGTTGTTTCAGTTTGAGGAACCCGCCGCTGTTATTATAAGCAACACGCGAGGTTCTGTCAACCGCCAAAGGAGCGCGGGCGGCGCTACTTACGGTACGCCGCTTCGGTAACTGCAAGCGGAGTTTTCTGCCTTGCCTCCGCCGAAGGGGAAAGTCCATCGGAACGGCCAATCTGCAATTTGCCGCAGGGCAACGCGAACCCGCCCCTCGGGTAGCTTGACACGGGTACGCGCCGCGCGGTATAATGCGGGTGCGGTGTGCGCGCCGAATACGCGCGGCGTTCTCTCCCTTGAAGCGGAAGCCCCTGCGGGCGAAATAAAAACGGAAATCTTGCGCGCAACTTAATGTGGCGGCGCGCGTAGAACGCGGGGCTTGACGGCGGAAGCGCGGCGGTGCGGAAACTACACTGCTTTCCATTCCGGGAGGTGGCTTTGCTTTGATAACTCGCGCGCTGCGCGGCAGCGTTATATTGCGCTCTCTCGCGCGGTTTTTGCGGCTTTCCCTCGCGCAGGCGCGGCAGAGCGCGCTCTTTGGTTTGTTGCGCGGCAGCTTTGTGTTGGGCTTTGCCTGCGCGCGTCTGCCCGCGGTTTTTTCCCTTGTCACGGCCGCGTTGTTTGTCATACCCGGCCCGGTGTTCGACAACCTTTACAGCCTATACGCCATGACCGCGCTCACGGCGCTCGCCTTGCTCGGCGGTTATTTTACCCCTGCCGCAAACAGTCGCGGCATCAATAAGCCGCGCTTTTCCGCTATCGGCGGGAGCGGCATATACGCGCTGCTCTTCTTAGCGGTCGTGTTGTTCTCCGTGGTCGCTTCGCCGCTTCCGCTTGTCAGCTTCCGCTCGCTGCTGTTTTTACTCACGGCGTTCATGGCTTGCGCCTTGGCGTATTTCGTGTTGCGCTCACGGCGCGATTTGCGGCTCTTTGTGGTAATACTGCTCGCCGCCGTCACCGTGTCGGGGCTGTATGCCTGCTATCAGGCCTATGTGGGTTTAGACGTGAGTTCGCGGCAGACGGACCTTTCGCAAAACCCCGATATGCCCGGGCGCGTGTATTCGTTTTTCACCAACCCCAACAACTACGCCATGATGCTCGTTATGGTGCTGCCCCTGTACGCCGCCGTGTTCTTCGAGAGCAAGAGCGGGCTTGCGCGGCGCGCGGCGGCGCTCTGCTTCCTGCCTCCGGCGCTCGCCCTGCTGCTCACTTTTTCGCGCGCCGGCTGGGCGTCTTTTGCCGTGGGCGTGTTGGTATTTTTGTTTTTCACGCACCGCAGGGTCATACCGTATTTGTTCGCCGCCGCGCTCATAACCCTTCCGCTGCTGCCGTCAAGCATACACACGCGCCTGTTCAGCCTGTTCGGCATATTCACTTCAAGCGACTCCTCCGCGTCTCACCGCGCCTACATTTACAACCTTGTCTTCCCCGTCTTGGAAAAACACTGGCTCTTCGGCACGGGTCTCGGCACGGAATCGCTGCGCTACGCCATAATGCGATACTACGCCACCCTGCCGGAGTTTACCTCTTTCGAGTGGGGCGTGCCGCCGCACACGCACAACATATACCTTCAAGTTTGGCTCGAAACGGGCATCGCGGGCGTGGCCTCTTTCTGCGGTGCCGCCGCCGCGCTCCTGCGGCGCTGCGCGGATACATTGCGCCGACGGCGCGACTATATGCTCACGGCGGGCTTTGCCTGCATAGTTTCCTCGCTGTTTTTCGGGTTCTTCGACTACATCTGGTTTTACCCGCGCACCATGCTGCTGTTTTGGCTCGTGACGGGTGTCACATTACGGGCGCTGAGGCCGGATGAGGCTCAGGCGGCAAATAGCGCATGAGCGGCGATATAGACATCGTCATCACATGGGTAGACGGCGGCGACAAGGCGTGGCTCGCCGAAAAGGCGCGGTACGCCCCCCTTGCCGCAGACGCCGACGACAGGCCGCTCCGTTACCGCGACTGGGGGTTGCTGCGCTACCTCTTCCGGGGCATAGAATCTTTCGCGCCTTGGGCGCGAAACGTGTATTTGGTCACGCACGGGCACTTGCCGCCCCGGCTAAACCTTTCCCACCCGCGCCTGCGCGTAGCGCGGCACTCGGACTTTATGCCGGGCGAATACCTCCCCACATTCAGTTCCCACCCCATAGAATGGCATTTACACCGCCTGCCCGGCCTTGCCGAGCAGTTTGTCTACTTCAACGACGATATGTTCCTCACTCGCCGCGCCAAGCCCTCCGACTTCTTCGTAAATGGCCTGCCGCGCGATGTGGCCATACTAAACGCCGTGGCGCCGAAAGACGGCTTTTCGTTCATTGCGGCAAACAACATCAGGGCCGTAAACGCCCGCCACTCAAAGCGCGAAACGCTCAAAGCCCACAGGGGCAAATGGTTTAGGTTGCGCTACGGCGCGCAGCTCTACCGCACGTTCGCCCTGCTGCCCTGGCAAGACTTCACGGGGTTCATAGACACCCACCAACCGTTGCCGTACCTCAAGAGCGCGTTTGCCGAGGCTTGGAGCGAAAACGGCGACATTATCCGCAAAACCTGCCAAAATAAGTTTCGCGGCGAGGGCGACGTGAGCATCTGGCTCGTGCGCTATAATCAGCTCTGCAAGGGCGCGTTTTGCCCCGCGCGTTACAGGCGCGGCAAGGCGTACTGGATAAGCTCGCCGCAAGATGCCGAAGCCGCCGCGCGGGGTATCGCGCGGCAAAAGTATTTGACGGTGTGCGTCAACGACGGTGTGCCCGAAGCGGACTTTGCGCGCGCGCGCGCGGTGGTCGGCTCCGCGTTTGAGAAAATACTGCCGAATGTATCCGCCTTCGAAACGGGCGAACAACCGCCGTAACAACAAAAGACACGGGAGGAAACACCTATGGAACAACCACCCGCCTCGCAGCAGCCGCCGCTCCGCAAAAAGCGCCTGAACATCGCGGACATCGTCATCATCGTGTTGGTCGTCTTGGCCGCGGGCTTCTTCGTCATGCGCTACGCGATGAAATCCCCGCCGCCGCCGGAAGGGTCGCCCTCCGAGGAACCCTCGCTTTCGGAAGAGCCCTCGCCCTCGCCGGAAGACGTGCGCTTCACGGCGGTGTTCGCCACAAACGAACTGATGACCGAACGCTTTGAGGGTAAGATTGCCGCGGGCGATGAAATGGTGGACAAAAACACCGGCGTGGTACTTGGCGTTATCACCGACATCCTGATTGAGCCTTCGCTGGTCTATACCACCAACGCGCAAGGCGAGATTGTAATGACCACGCGCCCGCTCCATTCCAAACTCACCGTCACCATCGAGGGCGAGGGCCACAGGCCGGAGCAAGGGGGGTTGAGGGTGGAAAGGTTCCATTCCATGCTAAACAAGGAATATGAGGTGTATGTCAACGACATTTCCCTCTGGCTGCGCTTTAATGACTTCACGTTGCATGGTTAGCGCGGTCCCGCCCGCAAGGCGGTGACGGCGGGTGCTTATTTCCGACGGTGCCCGCAGGGTAATCGCCGCCCTTGAGGCGGCCGGCCACGAGGCTTACGCGGTGGGCGGCTGCGTCAGAGACAGTTTGCTGGGGCAAACGCCCAAGGATTGGGATATATGCACAAACGCGCCGCCCTCGCGCGTGGCGGCCGTATTTGCGGGCGAAAAGGTCATAAACACGGGAGCAAAGCACGGCTCGGTCACGGTTATGCTCGGCGCGCAGCCATATGAGGTGACGGCTTTCAGAATAGACGGCGCTTACGGCGACGGCAGAAGGCCGGACTCCGTGGCGTTTGGTTGCTCCCTGCGCGAGGACCTGGCAAGGCGCGATTTCACTTGCAACGCCATCGCATACAACCCGTCGAGCGGTTTCACAGACCCATTCGGCGGCGCGGGCGACATAAAGCGCAAATTGCTGCGCTGTGTGGGCGACCCCGACTGCAGGTTCCGCGAAGACTCGCTGCGCATATTGCGGGCGTTGCGCTTTGCCGCCACGCTCGGTTTTGCCATAGCCCCCGACACCGCCCTCGCCATGGAACGCTGCTGCGGTTTGGCGGGCAATATCGCCCGCGAACGCGTGTCGACCGAGCTAAACGGGTTGGTGATGGGAGAAGGTCTGACGGAGCTGCTCACGCGCCATAAGCGGATTATGTTTGAGATAATACCGCCCCTATCGCCTGCGGACGGCTTCGAGCAGCGCAACCCGTACCATATATACGACGTGTACACGCATTTGCTTGTTTCCGCGGATGCCGCCCCGAAAGACTTGACGGTGCGGCTGACAATGCTCTTGCACGATATAGGCAAACCCGCCTGCTATACGGCGGACGAGAACGGCAGGGGTCATTTTCACGGCCACGGCGCGGTGGGCGCGGATATGGCAAGGGATATATTGCGCGGCCTGAAATATGATAACGCCGCGATAAAGGCGATATGCGAGCTTATTTTACACCACGACGCGAAAATCAACGCCGATGCCGCTTCGGTGAGGCGCTGGCTGAACAAGCTCGGCGCGCGGCGCATGAGGCAGCTTACGGCCGTGCGGCGGGCGGACAGGATGGCGCAGTCGGCCTTGGCGCGCGAGGAATTGCCGCAGGTTGACGCGCTCGCGCAAGCGATTGACAATGCGCTCGCCGAAGGGCAGTGTTTTTCCCTCAAAAGCCTCGCGGTAAACGGGCGCGACTTGGAAGGTATCGGCATACAACCCGGCAAGCGGATGGGGGAGATACTTACCGAACTGCTGCAAAAGGTGATGGACGGCGAGCTACCCAACGAAAGAGAGGCGCTGCTGGCGTTCGCGGCAACCCGCCGTTCTGCCGGCCGGCAGTAGGAAGCGTTAAACAACGCGTGCCGTCCGGTTTTCCGGGTGACCGAAGCGCGGCGCGGACGCGCGCCGCCCTGCCGGGTAAAATGCTTGACAGGGCTACGGGAGTGTGCTAAGATACTCTCGGCGCGGCGGGTATAACTCAGTTGCTTCGAGCGCCGGATTGTAAAAACCGAAAGTCGGCGCTTTGAGTTCGTTTGTCCGCCTCGCGCGGCGGTCGGGCTGTCGCCGTGCGAGGCGGCAATTTACCGTATAGTGAGCCGTAGCCAAGCAGGTAAGGCACCGGACTTTGACTCCGGTATGCGGAGGTTCGAGTCCTCCCGGCTCAGCCAAAACATCTGCCATCTGTTGATAAAAGAAATTTTGTCCGTAGGTGGTTTTGTTTTGCCCGAAACACTTGAAATTAGCCACTTTCCGGCTTCGCAACTTTTGCCTTATACGAAAAGGCGGTTAGGGGCGGCGGTGTTTCGGACGTTATGGCCTACGGAGCGTATCGGTGTGAGCGAGAGGGCATTATCTACCTGACAAGCAAATCGCGGTATTTCAATCTATGGGCTTGTGAGCGGACGCTGTCAGCCCATCACAACGCGCACCTCGGCCGCGGTGCCGGAGGCAAGCAGCTGCCCGCTCACCTTTTCGCCGTTGAGCGTAATGGACACCACGCCTTTTTCTTTGCCCGCGCCGTTGTCCACGGTTATAACATAGCGCGTGCCCCTGAAATAGCGCTCCACCGTGAAGCCCTTCACGTCGGGCGGCAGGCACGGGTCAATTATCAGCCCGTCGAAGCCCGCCCTTATGCCCAAGATATACTGCGAAATATTCACAAAAGTCCACGCCGCCGTGCCCGTGAGCCAGGAGTTTTTCGCTTCGCCGTGCCGCGCCGCGTCCCGCCCGGCCACCATTTGCGAATAGACGTAAGGCTCCGTGCGGTGGAGTTTTGCCACGCCTTCAAGAAACGCGGGGCAGGTCTTGCGGTAGACCTCAAACGCCCGCTGTCCGCGCCCGGCGATACATTCGGCGATGGAAATCCACGGGTTATTGTGGCAGAAGATACCGGCGTTTTCCTTGTAGCCGGGCGGGTAGCTGGATATTTCCCCCAAGTTGAGGCGGTAGGAGGAATAAGCCGGCTGCTGCAAAACAATGCCAAACGGGGTATCCAAGCGCTCTGCCACGCTGTCTAAGGCCGCTATGGCGCGCCCGTCGTCCATGCCCACGCCCGCCATGCCCATGAAGCCCTGCGGCTCAATGAAGATTTGCCCCTCTTCGCAGCTGTGGCTGCCGATTTTCTCCCCGTGAGCATCGTAGGCGCGGAGGAACCATTTGCCGTCCCAGCCGTGTTTGTCCACAGCCTCGCGCATGGCGGCGGCGGCGGCCTCGCCCTTTTCCGCGCTCTCCGTGTCGCCCTCGCGGCGGCACATCTCTATGTAGTCCGGGGCGCAGTAGAGGAAAATGCCCGCTATGAGCACAGACTCCGCCACGCCGGACTCGAAGTTTTCCGTAGTCTGAAAACTCTCGCCCGGCACAGAGGAAAAGCAGTTGAGGTTAAGGCAGTCGTTCCAGTCGGCGCGGCCTATGAGCGGCAAGCCGTGGGGGCCTTTGTGCGTGGCGGTGTAATTGAACGAGCGGCGCAAGTGCTCCAAGAGCGGCGCTTCCGAGCCTTTTTGACAGTCAAACGGCACCTGTTCGCGCAGCACAGCCCAATCGCCCGTCTCTTTGACGTAGGCCGCCGTGCCGATAATGAGCCAGAGCGGGTCGTCGTTGAACCCGGAACCCACCTCGGAATTGCCCTTCTTCGTGAGCGGTTGATATTGGTGGTAGGCGGAGCCGTCTGGAAACTGCGTGGCGGCGATGTCGAGAATACGCTCGCGCGCGCGTTCCGGCACCAAATGCACAAATCCGAGCAGGTCCTGCGAAGAGTCGCGGAAGCCCATGCCCCTGCCAATGCCGGACTCGAAATACGATGCCGAGCGCGACATATTAAACGTGACCATGCACTGGTACTGGTTCCAGACGTTTACCATGCGCGAGGCCTTCTCCAGACGTTCGTCGCCGAGGCACGAGGTCAGCCTGTAACGCGAGAGCAGGCGCCCCCAGTATTCTTTCAGGGCAAGCAGCGCCGCGTCAACCTGCCCGTCGGCGCGAAAGCGCGAGAGCAGGGCGGAGGCGGGGGCTTTGTTGATAACGCCGAGAGACTCAAACTTTTCGCCGTCGGGGTTTTCGCAGTAGCCGAGCACGAATATAAGGCTCTCGGTCTGCCCGGGGGCGAGCGTGAGGCGGAAGCTGTGGGAACCGATGGGTGCCCAGCCGGAGGCGACGCTGCCGCGCGAAACGCCCTCCAACACGGCTGCGGGTTCGTGGAAACCGCCGTATAAACCCATGAAGCTCTCGCGGTCGGTGTCAAAACCGTCGGCGGGGCGGTTGGCGGCAAACACGGCGTAATGGTTGCGGCGCTCGCGGTACTCCGTTTTGTGGTATATAACGCCGCCGTGCACCTCCACTTCGCCGATGGAATAATTGCGCTGGAAGTTGGTGGAATCGTCCATGGCGTTCCACAGGCAGAACTCCACGAAAGAAAAGAGGGTAAAGCTCTTTTCGGCGGAGGTGGTGTTGGTCAGGCGCAGGCGGTGTACCTCCGCCGCCGCGTCCACCGGCACAAAAGCCGTGTGCTCCGCCGCAATGCCGCCCCGTGAGCCGCGAATGACGGAGTAGCCGAGGCCGTGGCGGCACTCGTAGCTGTCAAGCGGCGTTTTGCAGGGCTGCCAGCCGGGGTTCCATACGTCGCCGCCGTCGTTAATATAGAAGTAACGCCCGCCCACGTCGGCGGGCACGTTGTTGTAGCGGTAGCGGGTAAGGCGCAAAAGCCGCGCGTCGCGATAGAAGCAGTAACCCCCCGCCGTGTTGGAAAACAGGCCGAAAAAGTCTTGCGAACCGAGGTAGTTAATCCAAGGGTAGGGCGTGTCCGGGCGCGTAACGCAGTATTCCTCCGCCCCGTCGTCGAAAAAGCCGTAATTATCCTCCACCATGTCCGACCTCCGCATCGGCGTGATATGGGTGCGCAGGCCAAAGCCCGCGCGCCGTAACCATTGTAATGCAAAAGGGCGGGCGTGTCAACCGCGCAAGCGGCACGGGTCACGGCAACCTTACTCACCCCCGTCCCCTAACCACTAAGTCCCCTAACCCCCGTCCCCTAACCACTAACCACTAACGCGCCGCAGGCGCGCACCCCGTCTCCTAACCACTAACCACTAACCACTGACAACTAACCTTGCGACTTTCGCCGTTCCGGGTTATACTCACCTTTTAGGAATACCCGCAATAATAAATAAAAGAGGTGCTTGTAAAATGAAAGCCACCCGCCACACACACACACACACACACACCGCGCCCGCGAAAATAGCCTGCTGAGAAAGCCCCGCGCCGCTTTCCTCGCCTTCGCGCTTGTGTTCGCTTTGCTGTTTTCCGCTTGCTCCGACGCTTCCCCCTCGCCTTCGCGCAGCAGAAGCCCTTCCCCGGACGACCTGCCTGAAACGCAAGCGAGCGACTTCAAGTACGGATACGACGCCGCGCTCGGCGGGATCGTGATTAACGAGTACATCGGAACGACAATCAAGGTGCGGATACCCGAGAAGATAGAGGGCGAAACCGTAAAGGCGATTGGAAATGGGGCGTTCGCGGGCGCAGGGATTGCGTATGTGTATATCCCAGACGGCGTGACCTCAATCGGCCATGAAGTGTTCATCGATTGCAAAGGACTCACGAGTGTGACTTTGCCCGACGGCGTGACCTCAATCGGTAGCTACGCATTTAGCGGCACACCAAACCTCGCGGTCACATTCAAAGGCTTTGGGTTCAAGGGCAACGAAGCGATAACCGCAGTCGCATTGTCCGAAATGGGCTACGAACAAATGCAGTTCGGAGGCTACAACTGGGCAGTCCTCGACAGGGCGGGCAACAGCGTCCTCCTGCTGAGCATGGGCGTTCTTGAAAACAGGCCTTACCACGAACCGGGGGGAGAGATTACTTGGGAGAACAGCACGACCAGGCAATACCTCAACGGCGACTTCTACAACGGCTTCGACGCGGGCGATAGGTCAAGGATAGCGGACACAAGGGTCGTGAATGGTGACAACCCAGATTACGGCACACCCGGTGGCAACGACACGACCGACAAAGTGTTTCTGCTCAGCATAGACGAGGTGAATCTCTATCTGTCCAATGTTACAGCCCGAATAGCATACAATGCAAATGGGAATACTTCCTACTGGTGGCTGCGGTCCCCCGGCTTCGACAGCTACTACGCCGCCATCGTCTACGACGACGGCAACGTCAGCGGCGACGGCTTCTTCTACGGCGGCGGCGGCTACGGCGGCGGCAGCGCCGGCGTTCGCCCCGCCATGTGGATAACGCCATAACCCGCAAAACCCCCGCAACCCCCGTCTCCTAACCCCTAACAACTGACAACTAACAACTAACCACCACTCCACACCGCGCGGCGGCGCTTTCTATCGGTAATGCCCGAAGTAATAACGCAGCATATCCTCTTCGTCTTTGCGCTCCAAGCCGCGCTCGCCCGCGAGCGATTCTATGTGGTGCGTAAACTCATGGCGCAGCGTTTTGCGTAGCTCACGCGTGACCGCCTCGCGCCCGGCGAGCGGATAGACGGCCTCGAACGAGCCGTAATAGATGACGATACGCCTGCCCAAGACGGCGTCGCGGTGGTATTCGCCGAGGATGTAGACATCGCCGCCGCCGGATTCGGGGTGGAGCTTGCTTTGCGGCAGCAGCACGATACCGCCGTTTAAGTCGTTGAAAAACTCCTCCGGCAGCTCCTCGGCCATGGCGTCGAGCAGGTCGCCCGTTTCGGCGTAACTGAGCATCACGCGCCGATGATGGCCTTCGCGGGGCACTTCTGCGCGCATTTATTGCAGAGGGTGCATTTTTCGTAGTCTATATGCGCGATGTTGTCCTTCACGGTGATGGCCCCCGCCTCGCACGCCTTTTGGCAGAGTGTGCAACCGATGCAGCCGGCGCGGCAGTTCGCGCGGACTAATTTGCTGGTGTCGCCGGAATTGCAGAGCACCCGCACGCGGTTTTTGTTCGGCACAATCTCGATGAGCTTTTTGGGGCACACGGCCACGCATTTGCCGCAGGCCATGCACTTTTTGGGGTTTACCACGGCGATGCTGTCTACAATGCGTATGGCATCGAAGGGACAGGCGTTTTTGCAGCTCGCGAGGCCTATGCAGCTGTACGCGCAGGACTTGTTGCCGCCCGTGGCAAGCTGGGAGGCGGCGATGCAGCTCTTCGGGCCGTCGTAGATGTAGTTGCGCTTCACGTTTTCGTCTTTGCCGTTGCACTTGATGAAGGCGGCGCAGCGGTTCGCGGCGGCGGCCTCCACCCCCAGCACCCGCGCTATGGCGGCGGCTGTGTCCGGGCCGCCCACGGGGCAGGTCGTGTAGGTGTATATGCCGGGCTCTTCGGCCACGGCAAGGGCAAACGCGGCGCAGCCGGCGTAGCCGCAGGCGGCGCAGTTGGCGCCGGGCAAAATGCCCTTGATACGCTCGGCCTTTTCGTTTGGCACCACGGCGAACTTCTTGGCCGAAAAGCCCAGCAGCGCGCCGAAGCAGAGCGCGAGCGCGCCGATGCTGATAAACGGGTATAGTATCTCCGGAAGCATGGAACCCACCGCCTTTGCCGACCGTTACTTTTAGAAACCGACGAAACCGACGCAGGTATTCTCCTTGCTCCCCCTTCGGGGGGGGCGAAGCCCCGCAACCTGCCGCGGGGGCTATATCAGCCCTTGGAAACCCATGAACGCTATGCTCATAAGCCCCGCCGAAAACAGTGCCAGCGGGAAGCCTTGGAATATCCACGGCACATCGGGGTGGTTTTCGTATTTTTCGCGTATGGCGGCGAGCAGCACAAGCGCGAGCAGGAAACCCGCGCCCGCTCCCACGCTGTTTGCGAGCGCCTCCAAAAAGGGGTGCTCGTCGGAAACATAGCGCGTATTGATGAGCGCCACGCCGAGGATGACGCAGTTTACCGTAATCATCGGCAGGTAAATGCCCAATGTGGAGTAGAGCGAACCGAGGGATTTTTTCATGTACAGCTCCACGAACTGCACGATGGAGGCGATGATGAGTATGAACGCCGGGGTTTGCAAATATTCCAGACCCAGCGGCCGAAGCACATAGACGTAAAAAACCAATGTGAGCACGGACGAGAGGGTGGTGACGAAGAGCACGGAAATGCCCATGCCCGCGGCCGCGTCCACTTTCTTCGTGACACCGAAGAAGGGGCACATGCCGAGAAACTGCGTCAGCACGTAGTTGTTGATGAGGGCGGCGCTCACGAACATGAGTATGATGTTCACCTGTGCGGCACCCCCTTCCTCAGCATGAAGTATTTTCTGAGCATGATGATGACACCTAAGGTGAAGAACGCGCCGGGCGCCATGACCATGATGAGGAGGTGGGAGCTTGTGTCTTTGATAATCTCCACGCCGAACACCGAGCCGCTGCCAAAAAACTCGCGGATTACGCCGATGACCACAAGGCCGAGGGTGAAGCCGAGACCCATGCCGAGCGCGTCGAAAAACGAGGCCACGGCATCGTTCTTCGAGGCGAACGACTCTATGCGGGCAAAGAGTATGCAGTTTACCACGATGAGCGGTATGTAGATGCCCAGCGCCTCAAACAGCTCCGGCGGGGCGTAGGCTTGCAGCAGCAGCTGCAAGACCGTGACGAAGCCCGATACGATAATCACGTACGCGGCGATGCGGACATCGGCGGGTATGAGGCGGCGCAGGAGCGAGATGGCCACGCAGGCGCACAGCATGACCGCCGCCGTGGACAGGCCCATCATCACGGCGTTGACGGCGGAGGTGGTGACGGCAAGCAGCGGGCAGAGGGCGATGAGCTGCACAAACACGGGGTTTTCGTCTAACAAGCCCCGTTTTATGAGTAACGCGTACTTTTTCATGTCAGCCCTCCGTTCTTTCCGAATACCGGCGCGCGGCGAACGTTGCGCCTCTCCCCCGAAAGGGGGGAGAGGAAAGGAAAATTATCCCCGACGGCTCCGCAAACCCTGCCTGTGGCACCCAAAACCGTTACCCCCCAATCCTCTCCGAGTTCTCCGAATACCAGCGCACGGCGATGTTGACACCGTTTGTCACGGCTTTGGAGGTGATGGTGGAGCCGGCGATGGCGTCTATCTCGTCTTCACGGGGGGAGCCTTTCACCACGGTAAGCTCGATTAGCTCCTTGCCCGCGAACTGGCTGCGGAAACGCTCCTTTACGGCCAATGCGCCCAAGCCGGGTGTTTCGGAATGGCGGAGTATGCGTACGCCCGTTATAAAGCCGGGCTCCCCGGAGGATATGCCCACCATCATGTCAATGGGCCCGCCGTAGCCGTGAGGCAGCACTTCGACAACGAAGCCCACGCTCACGCCGCCGGCAAAGCCTTCGTGCGCCGCCACCACAAAGTCGGGGAAATTATCCGCCTCCACCGCCGCGAACTCCGAGGCGGAAGGCAGCACTTGCCCCATGACCTTTGCGCGTTGTTTCGCTTCCTGACCGGCGGCGGCTTCCCGCGTGAGCGCGTGCGTGACGCCGAGCGCCGCCATGACCGCGCCCGCGATGATGAAGAGCGCGAGGGCGGAACGTATGGTGTGTTTCACGCTCTCTTCCCCCTCTTTTTCCCGTATATGCGCGGCCGGACGTATTTATCTATCAGCGGCACGAAGAGATTCATAATCAGAATGGCGAAGCACACGCCCTCCGGGTAGCCGCTGTGGAAACGTATGATTACCGTGAGGAGGCCGCAGCCAACGCCCATGATAATCTTGCCCGCGGGCGAAATGGGCGATGTGGCGTAGTCTGTGGCCATGAAGAACGCGCCGAGCAGCAACCCCCCGGCAAGCAGCTCGAAGGGGGTGCCCGTGTAGAAGGGGCCGTCTCTGCCGAGCAGGAAGGACAGCAGGGCAAACGAGCCGACGAAGCAGGCGGGTATATGCCAGGATATTACCCTTCTGGCGAGCAGGTACGCCCCGCCGGCGACGATGGCCAAGGCGGAGGTTTCGCCTATGCAGCCGCCTATTTTGCCGAAGATAAGCGCGTGGTAATCGGCCGCCCGCGGCGTAAAGCCCGCGTCTGACTTGATGAGAGCCAGATATGTGGCGCCGGCGGAGGTGTCGGGCAGGGTCCAGTAGGTCATGAACGCCGGGAACGAGGCCAAAAGAAACGCCCTCGCCGCCAAGGCGGGGTTTACGAAGTTTGCCCCCAGACCGCCGAAGAGCTGCTTAACCGCCACGATGGCGAACACGCCGCCTACGGCGGGAAGCCAGTAGGGCGCGTCCGGCGGCAGGTTGAGCGCGAGGAGCACGCCGGTGACCACGGCGGAGAAATCGTCTATCGTAACCCTCTTGCCGGCCACGCGTTGGTATAGGAACTCCGATATGACGGCGGAGCCCGCCGAGATGAGCATGAGAAAGAGGGCGTGGGTGCCGTAGTAATACACGCCGAGGACGCAGGAGGGGGCGAGGGCGACGAGCACGTCGCGCATACGCCGCACCACCGTGTCCGGGCCGTATATGTGCGGCGGCGAGGATACCGTGAGCATTTTGTTGTCCAAACGGCGTTACCCCCCAGAATAATCACGCGGCGCGTATTGCTCAACGCTCCCCCGGTGTTTCCCCTTTGACAACCCGCGCCGCCGCGTGGTATAATGGCTAAGTGTAGTCGCCCGTATACTCCACAAGCGTGACATCGCTCACGCCGTCCGTGCGCCGCAGCTGCTCCAAAAACGACACGTCCCCGCGCCGTGTCTTTATCTCCACGGTCAGCTCCGTGGCATCGGGCGTGAGCGTTTTGTTTTTCAGCGCGGGCCTTAACGGGGCGACGGACCGCAGCACGGGTTCCTCGGCATCCGCGCCGTAGCGCACGATGAGCAGGTAAGTGTGCCTGCCGGAGCGGGTCAATGTGAAGAGTATATACAGCAAGGCGATGAACGCCGTGCCCATCAGCGCCACAAGGTGCAGCTGCGCGCCCGCCGTGAGCCCGGAGGCCACGGACCAAAACAAAAACCCCACGTCAAGCGGGTCCTTCACGGCGGCGCGGAAACGCACGATGCTCAAAGCGCCCACCATGCCGAGCGAGAGCACGAGGTTCGCGCCTATGGTGATGATGATAAACGCCGTGACGGCGCAAACCATGACGATGAGCAGCGCGAAACTCGGACTGTATACCGCCCCCTTATGGAAGAAACGGTATACTAAGTAAATCACCAAGGCGCACACGGCCGAGATTGCCATAGTCACGATAATGTTCAGCGCGTCGAGGCTGGCAAACTGCGCGCTTCCCGTGATGAGTTCCCAGATTCTATCGCGCATGGGGTTTCATGCTCCTTTCATATCCGGCCACATAGCAGTATTTGGACATCTCCGTGCGCCGCAGCCCCACCCCGCCCAGTATGTCGGAGATGACGCGCGGCAGAAACGAGCCGTATTTCAGCTCCAATATGCCCGTCGGCGCAAGCCCCGGCACCCCCGTGCCCACGCCGCTGTCTAACGTCACGCGCACATCGCCAGGAGCGTAGGTGTACGCTTGCCGCACATAGGAAAACTCGGCCGCCGGGCGCAGGCGGCGGACGGCGCGGGCGGCGAGGAAAGAAGCGAGCAGGGGCGAGACCGGCGGCGTTATGCAGCCGAAGTCGCACCGGCGCAGGCGGCAAAGCTGCTCAGGCGTGAGCGGCGCGCTTTCCTTATATGTCAGCTGCCCCTCCCTTGCCTTACGCTCCAGGCGTATGAAGCCGAGGTCCCCGTTGTAGTAGCGCACGCGCCACTTGCTGCGGCGCAGGCAACCGCGCATTTTGTCGTGGTAGGCCGAGCCGTACATGTCGTCGAAGTAGAGGTTGTGCACCCGGTACACCCCGCCGTGGCTGTCCGGGCGCATGACGGCGGACAGCCTCCGCGAGATGATGTGCGCGTCGTGATTGCCGATGGCGTATTTCAGTTCGTGTCTGTAACGCACAATGATAACCTCCCGCGATTGACAGAAAGGATGTGGCGGATATGACCGCGTTTGGCAAGAGGGTGGCGGTGCTTTCGCTGTGCGCGGCGCTGCTGGCCGGTTCGGGTGTGCTGCTCACCATATACCCCGCGGGCGGCGAAGTGGCGCAAACACCCGTCGGAGCGAACAGGCCGGCGCTGGGCGCGGACTTGGCGGCCGCGTCGGAGGGCAGGCTGCGCGTGGCGTTTTCCGAGCCGGGCGGCTTCTACTCCGAGGACATCGCGCTGGAGATAACGGCCTCCGCGAGCGGGGCTTCCGTCTATTATACCACAGACGGGTCGGAGCCGACAAGTGCCTCCGATGAATATACCGAACCCATCGCGCTGCGCGCCTTTACCGCGCTGAGGGTTACCGTGGTAAAGGCTATCGCCGTGCTCGGAGACGTGCAGACGCGCGCCGCCGTGCATACATACTTCATGGGCGCGGGCGTGGATACGCGCTTCGACACCTTGGTGTTTTCGCTCTCCACCGACAGTGAGCACCTCTACGACTACGACACGGGCATACTCGTGGAGGGCAGGCTGCGGGCGGAATACAGGAAGGCCAACCCCAACGCCATAATCCAGCCGCCTTCGCCCGCGAATTACAACATACGCGGGCGCGAGGGGGAACGCCCGGTATACGTGGAGGCGTATACGCCCGGCGGCGAGCGGGTTATCGCCCAGGCGGCGGGCGTGCGCGTTATGGGGGGCTGGTCGCGCTCGGCAAACCAAAAGTCGCTGCGGTTGATTGCCCGCAACGAATATGAGCCCGGCTTCGGCAAGTTTCACTACGACGCTTTCGGCGACGATTACACGAGCGGCGGCGAGGCCCTGCGTAAGTACGACACGCTGACGCTGCGCAACGGCGGCAACGACCGCGACTTTGCCATGCTGCGCAGCGAGGTGGCCTCCGAACTTGCGCGAAGCGCCGAGTTCCGCGAGGTCACGCCCTCGCGCGCGGCGGCGGTCTTCCTCAACGGCGCCTATTACGGTTTCGCGTGGCTGATTACGGACATAAACGAGCAATATCTGCAAGACGTATACGGCGCGCGTACCTCCGACTTCGACATTGTGGGCGACGGAGAGCAATGGTATGTGAGCGACAACACCAAGGCTGTGGCGGACTTGAAGGCGATGTACGCTTACGCGTCAAAAGACCTTTCCGACGAAAAGACCTTCGCGGAGTTCGCCTCTCTCGTGGACGTGGACAACCTTTTGTTCTACTACGCCTTCAACATATACATGGGCAACGGCGACTGGCCGGGGGGCAACCTGAAACGCTGGCGTTACACGGGGCCGCGCTCGGAGGGCGACCCGCCGCAATTAGACGGGCGGTGGCGGTATATCATCTACGATGTGGACTGGACGCTGGGGTTGTATGGCGAGAATTACAGGATTCCCACGTTTGAGACCGTGCTCGGCGGCTCGAAAAACAGCCGCCTGCTCGCGGCCGTATTGAAGAACCCCGGCGCGGCGGAAAAGTTTATCACCATAATGTGCGACATAGCCTCCAACGTGGTGACGAAGGACACGGTGACGGAGCTGATACGCCGCCTCTACGGCGAGGCGGAAAACGAAATCGGCGAAGCCTTCGCGGCGCGGCGCTATTCCGGTTGGGTTTCCGTAAACACCGTGGCGGACAACCACCGCAACATGATAACCTTCGCCACACGGCGCGGCGAATATATATTCGAGGCCTTGGCGAAATACTTCAAGCTCCCCTCGGCCACGGTCACGCTCAATGTGACGGGCGGGCGGGCCGTAATCGGCACACAGCGCGGGGAGAGCGCCACATATTTTTACGGCATGGATGTGCCGCTCGCGCCGGCGCTGCCGGAGCATTATGTGTTTGACTATTGGAAAATCAACGGTAAGACGGTGTATGAGCCGAATACCGTTATTGAGACCGGCATGTACGAGTCCGAGGTGAAGATTGAGCTTGTGTCGCATTACGAGCCGCCCGCGCTGGTGATAGACGGCGCGTATTCCTCGCGCGAGCGCAACGGCTGTGTGCTCCGCAACACCACGGGCGGCTTGCTTATCACGGAGGGTTACTATCTGAGCGACAACGCCGCCAACCCCTTTATGTGGCGGCTGCCCGACGCGCGGATAGCGGCGGGCGGTTCGCTGACTTTGGCGGGCAAGGGCAGCGCGGACAAGAACGACCTGCTGAAAATCCAAATCGGATTCCCCGTGCGAAGCGGCAGTGTGCTTATTCTCTCCGATTCGGAGGGGAACGCGCTCGACAGGGTGACGGTGGGTTAATACGTTCCGAAAAAAATATACAGCCGCGCCGTGTCAAACGGCGCGGCTGTATATTCGGCGTTTCTAATTGGTAATGGTCTTTTCCGTCTCTTTGTCGAAGAGGTGAATCTTTTTGGCATCGAGGGCGAGCTTTATGTGGTCGCCGCTCTTGGCCACGGAGCGGTTGGATACGCGAGCCGTGAAGTTATAGGTCTCGCAAGTCATGTAGAGGTATGTCTCCGCGCCCATCATCTCCACAACTTCCACGTCCATATACACGAGCGAATTGGGGAACTGCGAAAGGAAGATGTCTTCGTCGTGTATACATTCGGGGCGGATGCCCACCACAACTTCCTTGCCGGCGTAGGCGAGCACTTCGGGCTTGCGCCCTTTCGCCTCCGGCAGCGCGATTTTGCTGTTGCCGAACACGAGGTAGGTAACGCCGCCTTCGTCGGTGACTTTCGCGTCGAAGAAGTTCATCTGCGGGGAGCCGATGAAGCCCGCCACGAAGAGGTTGCATGGTGTTTCGTACAGCACCTGCGGCGAGGAGATTTGCTGGATAAAGCCGTCTTTCATAACCACAATGCGCGTGCCCATTGTCATGGCTTCCACTTGGTCGTGCGTAACGTAGATGAATGTGGTGGCAAGGCGCTGGTGCAGCTTGGTAAGCTCTGTGCGCATCTGGGCGCGGAGCTTGGCGTCGAGGTTGGAGAGCGGCTCGTCGAGCAGGAACACCTTGGGGTTACGCACTATGGCGCGCCCAAGCGCAACGCGCTGGCGCTGACCGCCGGAGAGAGCCTTGGGCTTGCGGTCGAGCAGGTGCTCGATTTCCAAAATCTTGGCCGCTTCGCTGACGCGGCGCTTGATTTCGTCTTTGGGGGTTTTGCGGAGCTTCAAGCCGAACGCCATGTTCTCAAACACCGTCATGTGCGGGTAGAGGGCGTAGTTCTGGAACACCATGGCGATGTCGCGGTCTTTGGGGGGCGTGTCGTTGACGAGCTTGTTGTCTATATACAGCTCGCCTTCGGTAATCTCCTCCAAGCCCGCCACCATGCGCAGGGTAGTGGACTTGCCGCAGCCGGACGGCCCGACTAAGATGATGAATTCTTTGTCCTCGATGTCGAGGTTGAAGTCGGACACGGCCACCACGCCGCCGGGGTACTTTTTGTAGATGCCTTTCAGATTGAGGCTTGCCAAGATAACCACTCCCGTCAAAAGTATTGCGCTGTGACGATTTAATCATACCATCGCCCTTCCGCTTTTGCCACGTGCTATTTGCACAAACTTTCCCGGCGGGCTTTGTGCATTTTCCACAAACGCTTTTCCCCTGTCTCGCTTTGTCCCTCCGCCTCGCGCGCGGGCCCGCGCCGCCGCGTGGGTGTGCGCGTGTGCGCGCGCATGCGTGGGTATGCGGACATTGTACCCCCGATGGGCGGGGAAAGTAAAGGGACAGGAAGGGACACGGGGAACAAACGGGGGCGAAGCCCCCGTTTGTCATGGGGTAGTGCCTTCTTTTTGACCCGGTTTGTCATGGGAATATCCTTTTATAGCCTTGACAAGCGCAATCGGCGAGTAGCCGACCAGCCCGTCGAAGCCAAGCCCCGGAACGTGGAGGACGTGCCGGCGGTCGAGTTTCACCGCCCCCTCGTCGCCGTGGTAGGTGTAAACGATTTTCTTTGTGTCCCTGTCCCGCTCCACGGACATATTGCACGGCAGCAGGGGGTACAAGGCTATTGGGTAGCCCGCGTAGTAGCGCGGGTGCGGCTGTCCGAGGGGGTAGCGCCCGCCCTCGGCGTTCATGACATACAGCATGGCGGTGACCGCCTTGCCGCCGAGGGTGAGGGGGACGCTCTCCTTGCGGTAGAAATACGGATACCCCTCGTAGCGGTCAAGGTAGTACTCGTCGGCGGGCGTAAGCTCCCACAGCAGCACGGGGACTCTCCCTCCCGTGTATGGCTCCACTGTGGCCACGGCACTCTCGCGTGAGCCTCGGAACAGCAGCCGGTAACCCTGCAGCTCGGCTGTCCCCGCCGGCGTAGCGGTGGGGCAGCGGCGCGCCATCTGCTGCGTGTTCATGTTGGAGCCGTATGCGGCGTACGGTATTTCATTCAACGGCGGTATGTACCCCGATTCGACTCAGTCAGTAAAACCACTAAACTATTTACTTTTTGATTTGCTTGGAGATGCTCTCGCTTTCTCAGTTCTGCGCGTTTGCGGATTCCTTCGGTAATACTGTCCGCAAATTCCGCATTGAATCGAGAGGTTCGCATCTACCGGATTGTCGGCCAGCATCTTACCTTTGAGGTAGTAAGGGCAAACGAGTGCTACAGGATATGGCCTGCAAATCGCGGACCTCCCTCCCGTCCTGAACGGGAACACCAAGGCGCTCCTTGAGGATATATACTGACAAGGAGGGAGGAAAGCAATTTACACGACCGACTGGAACGAACACTCCAAAGCGGAGGAGTGGCGTAAGGCGTGGGCGGACGTATGCAACGACGCGCTGCGCATCAGCGGGGCGCTTTCCGACGGCGGCGCGATCGACCACCGCAGCTACGCGAGGCAGGGCGTGTAGAAAATCCCGACCGTCCACCTCGGACCCGCCGCCTCGCGGATGGAGCGGAAAGGCAAACGCACGGAACTTGGCGACACCAACCGCCAAGCAGCCGTTACCGACAGCCAAATCAGGCAGTTGCGCGCGAGGATAAACAAACTCTCCGACTGGCTGAATTCAGAAACCGCGAACGCAGGACCGCCGACCCTCGCCGACGTAATCTCCGACATCCTGAACAGGCAAAGCCAATCGGGCGTAGCACGACTGAAAGCCGCGTCCCAAACGCTCCTGTTCCTCCAAGAGAACAGCATAACCGACATAGCGGGTTTGGAGCGGAAAGTGAACTCCATGCACGGCGAGGTTTGCTCCATCGGCGAGAAACTGAAACCCATTGAACGGAGGCTCAAAACGCTCGACGAGCACATAGCCCAGAGCGAGAACTACAAACGCCACCGCAGGACGAACTCACGCTTTACGATGCCGCGGAGCGGTACCTCCGCGACGTTTTGCAGGGGCGGTTCGACCCAAGCAGGCTGCCGCCGATGACGAAATGGCGGAGCGGACGGCGGCGACGGAGCGAGAGCAGACGGCGAAAAGAGCGCAAGAAGCCGAGTTGTAGATGGTTACGGAGGGCGGCCTTTGACCGCCCTCCGTGGGTGTGATAGTCCGGGTTATCTGGGATGCCGTTTTGCCGTGAGGCAGACGGGAGTTTGCTTATACTGCCGTACTGTTATGGCGTTTGCCTGGGACTGATTATCGCCCGCGTACTCACGCCAACAACCTTGGCACCGGGTTTCCGTGAAAGCAGGAAATCGCGATGGGTACCATGCATCAGGCGGTTCGTCCATGCCGTTTGACAGCCACAGCAAAAGGAAATTGTATATGCCGCCAGTATGAAAGTACCGCCTGTACCTCTCGGCGATCTGCAACCCACTGCTCCCCACGCTTTCCTCGAACATCCGGTTCAGGACGGAGAGGATGATGTGCGACAAGCCGTTCGCGTGAATGGACAAAAGAGCTTCCCTGTGCTTGTGGAAGCAGTTGAATATCACGCTGAAATAGTTTTCCGTGGAACTGTCCGCGGACCTGCGGTACTCGCCTATGTACTCGTCCATGACGCCGGAAAATCAGAAATCGACGATTCCTTCCTTCAACGCGAAATTGCGGTAGTAAGTCGAGCGGTTCACCCCCGCCCTGCCCGCGATCTCCCCAATCGAAATATCGCTGTACGCCTTTTGGATTATCAGCAGCAAGAGGCTTTCAGCGATGTAGCCTTTCATCATTTGGGTGGTGGTGTTTTTCCGTTTCATTTTAGCGACAAACCTCCGGCGGTTGTTGCAATTAAGGCGTTTGCGCGGTTTTCCCCTTGATATCCTGTGGCGGAAATGGTAATATGGTTATGCGACAATCGTTGCTTATGCAACTATACCACACAACGCCTGGGAGGTCAACAAAATGTTCAAGGCGATGCGCAGGAAAGACCGCGAACTGCCCCGCGAGGCGGCCAATGAAATCCTGAACAGCGGAAAATACGGCGTGCTGTCGGTGGTCGGGGAGGACGGTTACCCTTACGGTGTCCCGCTCCATTACGTCCTCATCGACGGCGACGCCCACTTCCACAGCGCCGCCGAAGGCGGCCACAAGACCGAGCGCTTCGCCAACAAGCCAAAAGCGAGTTTCACGGTCGTCGAGACGAAAAACGGGATAAAGGCGCGCAGCGCAATTGTGCTCGGGACGATTGAATCCCTCCCCGATATGAGGGTTGCCGTCCTCGAAAGACTGGTCGAGAAATTTGTGCCGAAATTCGCATGGAAACCAGCGAAATCCGGCATATCGACTGCGCAGGACGCTATCATTGCATACCAGTTGAAAACGGAACAGGTGACGGCGAAATTCATAGACAGGCCAAAGAAACAGAAATGATTTGAGGTTGGCGGCAATGACAGAATCCGCATACGTCTTCAATCCCCCGTTGGTCGAGGGTGTCATCCAGAACCGCAAGACCCAGTACACGATGAGCGTCGAAGCGGGCGGCGAGGTCGTCGCCTGCCATTGCCCCACGACGGGGCGCATCGGCAACATAGAACTCGGCGGGCGACCCTGCCTGTTGTCGAAATCGACCGACCCCTCGCGCAAAACGCCTTACACCGTGGAGGCTGTGTCGCTGAACCGCCCAGAGGACGCGGCGAAATCTTGGATCGGCATCAACCAGAACGCGGCAAACCGCTACGCGGGCATTACTTGGAAAACGGCGGTTTTGGCGATATGGTCGCAGCGGGCGGCGCGGTGCATAGGGAGAAAATCCTCGGCTCGTCGAAACTGGATTTTCTCGTCGGGGACACCTACGTTGAGGTGAAAACGCCTTTGCAGTCCTTGCAGTTGGACATCCCCGATTACGTGAAAACGAAGAAGACCGCGCCGTTTTCCTCGACGGAGCGGTTTGTCAAGCACATCACGGAACTGGCTAACAGCCTGCAAAGCCACCAACGGGCGATTCTTCTGACTTGTTTCCTGTACGACAACCCCGGCTTTCAAGTCGTGGAGCGCAACACGAATTACGAGGAGGTCAGCGCGGCGGTCGGCAGGGCGGAAGCGGCGCGCGTCGAAAGCTGGCAGGCGAATTTCAGGATTACCCCGGGCGGGGTTGAATTGGCAAAGTATTTCAGGCTCTCGTTATAGCCAACCCAGTTGACGGGCAGGGCGACTCATGCCCTGCCTTGTTTTCGCGCCTTGAAACATGAGATTTTCGTAATAATCGGACGAGGCAACTTGACAGCACTTATTTTGAAAAACGAATTTCGCACGGCAAAGGCAAAACAGAAACATAATCTTAACATATCCATGATACAATGCATGGAAAAACGCAACAGGGGGCGACACCGATGTTCAAAATTCTCGTCGTCGAGGACGACCGCGAACTCAACAAGGCCGTCTGCGCGCGCATGACGGAGAGCGGCTACGATACCGTAGGCTGCCTCGGCGCGAGCGAGGCCTATGATGCCATGTACGGCAACTTCTTCGACCTAATCGTGTCGGACGTTATGATGTCCGAAATTGACGGCTTCGAGTTCGCGGAGACGGTGCGGGGACTGGATCAAGAAATTCCTATCCTCTTCGTGACAGCCCGCGACGATTTGGCATCCAAGCAGCGTGGGTTCCGCGCCGGCATAGACGATTACATGGTGAAACCAATCGAACTTGACGAGCTTGTGCTGCGGGTCGGCGCGCTCATGCGCCGCGCCAAAATCGCGAGCAACAAGCGACTGACCGTGGGAAGCCTCGTCATGGACGCGGAGGAACGCTCGGCATACGCCGGCAACGTGGAAATCCCCCTGACCCCGAGGGAGTTCAACCTGCTGTACAAGTTGCTGTCGTACCCGAAGAAAACCTTCACACGGTCGCAGTTGATGGACGAGTTTTGGGACATCGAAACGTCCACCGGGCCGCGCGCCGTGGATGTGTATATCACGAAGCTCCGCGACAAACTCTCGGCGTGCCCCGATTTCGAGATCGTCACCGTCCACGGGCTCGGCTACAAGGCGGTGCTGAAATGAAAAGGACGGCGGGCAGTGGCGGGCGGAGCCTGTTCTCGATATGGAACTACCTGATATTCTTCCTGCTTGTCGCAGGGCTTGTGACCTGCTCTTTTCTGGTGTTCCTGATGACAGTTGACATCGAGCTTGACATCGGGATTCGGAACAGCGCGAGGCTCACATTCGCAAACGTCTTGGCGTTGAGCCTGATTTGCACAATCATCGACGGCATCCGACGCAAGTATGCGGTACAGCGACCCGTGAAACGCATTCTAAGCGCGACGCGGCAGTTGACGCATGGCGACCTCTCCGTGCGGATCGCGCCGCTCCACAGCGGCGGTCGCGTGAACGAGTTCGACGCCATCATCGCGGACTTCAACAAAATGGCGGAGGAACTGGAGGGCATCGAAACCCTGCGGTCGGACTTCATAGCCAACGTGTCACACGAATTGAAAACGCCTCTCGCCGTGATCCAGAACTACTCGGCCATGCTCCAAGACCCCGCGCTGCCGGAGGAAAAGCGGGTCGAACACGCCAAAACCATAGGCGCCGCTTCCGCCCGGCTCTCGGAGTTGGTCACGAACATACTGAAGCTGAACATGCTGGAAAACCAGCAGATTTTTCCCGAGGCGCGCGAGTACGATTTGGGCGAGCAGTTGCGCGAATGCCTGTTGGCGTTCGAGGATGCGTGGGAGGGGAAACGCCTCGCCTTGGACATAGACATCGACGATTTGACCGTCAAGGCGGACGAGGAACTGCTGACGATCGTCTGGAACAACCTCTTTTCCAACGCAATCAAATTCACGGGCGAGGGCGGCAGCATTTCGGTCAGCCTGAAAGAGGAAAGCGGCTGCGCCGTGGCGAAAGTGTCCGACACCGGTTGCGGGATGACACAGGAGGTCGGGCGGCACATATTCGAGAAGTTCTACCAAGGCGACAAGTCCCACGCCACACGCGGGAACGGTCTTGGACTCGCCCTGGTCAAGCGCGTCGTTGACATAGTCGGCGGCGAAATCTCGGTGACGAGCGCGGTGGGCAATGGCAGCACGTTCACCGTGAGGCTGCGGGGGGCATGAAATGAAACCTATCCTCCCACGCACGGTGTCAACGATGAAATCCCGCCTGCGCGGGAACAGGCACGTTGGCCGCATAATAACGGACGCTCCCCATCGCGAAAAAGCGTTCTTGTATATGTCGTTATCGTTGAACTTGCTGTATGCGGCTTTCAAGCTCACAGCGGGGCTATACTACGCCTCGTTTTGGTACGGCGCTGATGCCTTGTATTATACCGTGCTGAGCATGGTTCGGGCGCTGCTTCTTCGTCATGTCAGGAATGAAAACAGCACTTTGGAAAAAGAATACCGGCAATACCGTTTTTGCGGTTATCTGCTTCTTGCACTAAACGCAACGCTTACGGGCGTTGTCTTTCAAATCGTCAATCATAACATGGGATATGAATACCCCGGACTCGTCATCTACGCCGTTGCGACGTTTACTTTCGCATACCTTGTGACCGCGATTGTCAACGTCGTGCGATACGCAAAAACGCCCAGACCGCTTGTGTCCGCCGTGAAGATGACCAGCTTCGCCCAAGCGTTGGTCGCGGTTTTCGCACTCCAAACCGCCATGTTCGCTTCCTTTGGCGACAGCGACAGCGAAACCTTCGAAGGGTTGATGAAAAGCCTGACAGGCGGCGGTGTGTGTTTCGTGATGTTCGCAATGGCAGTGTATATGATTGTCCGCGCAAACAGGAAACTGAAAAATCCAGACAACAGCGCAGGAAATCCGCCATACTCAGGGAGCGAGTGATTATTTGTGGAACAATCAAAAACGCACAATTTTAGCAATTCGGAAACGCTACGCAAACACTTCTCAAACATCTGGGGTCTATACTGTAGCCACAATCTTACTTTAAGGGGGCTACCACGATGGAAAACACTGGGACGTTCAACTACACCTACTCCGCGCAGCAGCAAGAGGAAATCAAGGGCATTATGGAGAAGTACACCGCACGCGAGGAAAGCAAGATAGACCTGCTCCGCAGGCTCGACAGAAGCACGAAGTCGCCCGGCACGGTCGCGTCAATCGCAATCGGTACGGTCGGCTCTCTGTTGCTTGGGGTCGGCATGGCCTGCGTGACGGAGTGGACGGATTTCTTCGCACACGGCATCGCCGCCGGCGTGGTCGGCATCGCCCTGATGTCGGTTGCGTATCCCGTTTACGCAGCCATGACAAGGAAACGGCGCGAGAGGCTTGCGCCGCAAATCCTGAAACTCGGCGACGAGTTGATGCGGTAGGGGATACGGGAAAACGCCCGACGGTTTGCGCAGACGCAGCCGTCGGGTGTATTTTCGTGGCGGTATCCGACACCAAGCGCAATTCAGACGAACGCTCGGACAAAATTGTTGTACTGCCATTTTGTTGCGGAGTTTCGCAACCGGCTCCTGATGATAAGCGCAGGACGAAATTGTTAATGTTCTGTTAATTCTGCCCCAATCGGTGATTTACACCCTTGACAACAGTCGTCGGGGTCGCCCGATTGGCTCGGCGTGTTGCCGGGCGGGTTCTCGCTCGGTGTTGACGGCGAGGGCGAGGGTGAAGGCGAAGTGCCGGAGCAGGCGGCAAGGAGGAACACGAAGGCAAGCGCGTGACGGTTTTGCCGCTCTCCTGCCGCTCTGTGAGCGCGAGGCTGTTTTGTGGAACAGACCTTTCTGTTTCATAGATCTTTCCCGTTATCATCGCACATAGCGCGGCTGGTTCGTCATTTGCAAACAGCCTTTGATTCTTGAAGATAATCACGCGTTTTGCTATTGCTTCAGTGTCGCTGACAATATGCGTTGAGAGAATCACTATCCTATCCTTTGGCAACGACGAAATCAGGTTGCGGAAACGGACGCGCTCTTTCGGGTCGAGTCCCGCCGTTGGTTCGTCGAGTATAAGGATTTTCGGGTCATTCAGCATAGCTTGGGCGATACCCACACGCTGAATCATGCCGCCTGAAAACTTCTTCATTTTTTATCACAGACATCCGACAAGCCCACAGTTTCAAGCAGTTCATCCGCTTTTTTCTTTGCCGCGCGGTGGTCTATGCACTTCACCGCTGACATATACAGCAGAAACTCATAAGGCAAATGGTTTTAATAATAGCCGAAATCCTGCGGCAGATAGCCGATTATATCGCGGCAAGAAGCGTCGAGTTTGACGATTTCGTCACCGTTCCAGAGAATCTCGCCTTTGGTCGGAAAAATCAGAGTGGTGAGCATTTTAATCAGCGTCGTCTTTCCCGCGCCATTCGGTGCGAGCAGGGCGTAAACACCGCCAGAAAATTCAAGGCTATATGTCCTCCAAAGCCGTGAAGTTCCCATGTTTCTTGGTTACATTGTTAAGCGACAGCATATTTTTTGACCTCCGATAGCATTTTTGATGTTTGATACGTGAGCACAGCAGCGCCGATTATGGCACAGCAGCGCCGATTATGGCTAACATGGCAATCGGCAGTCCGCTGAGAGGCGTTTCCTATTTGCTGTTCAGCGAAAAGGTCGGCGAGGCGTTCACGAACACCCGCGCAGCCGAAAGCACTGCGTTTAACCAGCTATTCTGCAAAAAGCGCAGAACAGTCAGCGAAAACGCGCCGCAAACGAACAGCGCCGACAGCCACAGGGTGAATAGCAACAGAAAAACGTAAGCGTCCCTTGCGTTGATTACGGCGACAACCGCCGTGAACGCCGCGCCAACGATGGAGTAGCATATCACGCGCAGCGCGGTGACATGCCGTATGGTATAGCGACAAGTCTGCCTGAGTTTGTACAAACCGCAAAAGCGTTCAGACGTTTCGGCGAACACTGCTATCAACAGGAACATGAGCGGCGCGACGGCTACAGATGCGGAATAATGGTATACGTTCGGTGCAATGGCAAACAGCGCGAATACAACTGCGATGGTCACAGCAGCAAAGAACAGGCTGTACCCCGTATCCCAAAAAATGTAGCGGAATCCAAGCGAACGGAACATTTCCATGATTCGCTCCCGTGTCGTTTACAGCTTGACCAATCCTTGTGCGAGAATATATTCAATGCTTGCGTTCTTTTCCTTTTCATTCATAATCACCGAACTCCTTCCTTAGTAGATTGATTAAGCGGTAATATTTCGATTTGACACTTCCCTCCGGCAGTCCGGCGGATTCCGCTATTTCCGTGAAGGTATGCCCGCCAAAGATATGCAGCCGGAAGATTTTCTGCGTTTCCGGCGGCAGGTCGCCGGCAAGGCCGCATACCCGCTCGGCAAAGTCTCTGTCCTCAAAGTTTCGAATGAAATCGGCCCCGGCAATCGGCTCCACCTCGTCGAGCGGCAGGGTTTTCACCTCTTCATGCCAGGCGCGGGAACGGTAGTAGTCAACCACCTTGTTCGCAGCAATTTTATACAACCATGCCTTGGAGCTTGCGTCTTTTTCGGGTCGTAATACGCAACAGTCCGCAGACAGGAAATAAAAATCTCCTACGTTAAGTCGAGCGCGAAGTCCGCATCACTAATTTGCTTCTTCGCGAAGCCGTAAATCGCGTCGTAATACAGACGTACCAACTCGTCGGCGGGCGCGGTCGCCATTGCGCCAGATTAGGTTTATGAGGCGCAACTCGTCCAACAGCACCACCTCCTGTTACCCCTCTGTATATGTATTCGTAGTCGAGAGCAAAATAGTTTCACCTGATTTCACCTGATTCAAAAAGTTTTTTCACGCGAATAAAAATTGAATCATTCGCGCCTTTTCTTTAGCCTGCCATCCACTGGCTTTTCCGCGTCTTTGGGTATCGCCCAGACCCGGACAAAACGGACAACATCGCTAATACGCCCTCCCTCACATAGTTTTTGAATCCGCCGCTCGGATATACCCCATTTTTCGGCGGCTTCTCTCGTCGAGATGTAATCCATGCCACATCTTGACAAAATTGCGCTGAAGTGCCGTTTGGGTTGGTGGATTAATTTGTAATCAGTGCGATTGGCCGCTCCCCCGATTGCGGGGTGTTTGTTTGACAGCGGGCGGCGAGTGCTGTAAAATAAAGAGAAGGGTCTTTGCCGCCGCCGTGGAAGCCGCTCCGACACCGCGCTTGCGCGTGAGAGGTAACTATAAGCATGAAGAGCCGCACAAACAGAGCCGGATATGTGAGCAGACCGCGCCGCGCCGCGCGGCGCAGGCTTGCGGCGGCTCTTGCCGCGCTCACTCTTGCCGCGCTCGCCGTGACGGGCACATACGCCCTTGTGCAATTTATCGCCGCGCGCGATGCCGCCGCGCGCGGCGCGCCTACCGTATTCCGCGCCGCCCTTCTCACTCGCGACGATATGGAGTGGGACGCCTTTTTCGACGACTGGAAAGCGCGTTTTGACCGCGACCCCGAAAGCGCCGTAAACTGGCAAACCGTGTATAATAATTGGCAGCCGGGCGACGCGCCCCTGCCGCACCCCGTGCGGGTGAAAAACACGGGCACGCTTGGCGAGGACGGCGAATACGGCGAATACGGCGATGTGTATGTGCGCTTGCAGCTCAAAGAGTTCATGGAAGTTTTTCCTGTAAGGCAGGTGCTCTCGCGCGAGCGCTATATGACGGGCGAGGACGGCGGGTTTTTGGTCTTCGACGGCGAAGCGGAGGCGCGGGCCTACCTTGCCGCGAACAACCTCGCGAGCCGCCCGGCGGAGCAAGTGCGCGCCGATATTCCCTATTTGGAAGGCGGCGATTACACGGACAGCGCGGCTTCGCTCGAAAAGTTCGCGGCGTTGTGCGCGGATATGGGCTTTACCGATTACGCGGGCGGTTTCGATATGTATCCCGTGATAACGGCGGACATTGAAGAGCTCGATATGCTCTTAGACATTGCGAGCGGCTCTCGCGGCGGGCGCGCGGACGCGGATTTGCCGTGGTATATACCCACCATGGAGGGCGACCCCGACGGGGTCTACGGCGCGTTTGTCACCCTCGGCACGGCCGTTGACACCAACCCCCTGCCGCTCGTGCAAGGTATCGGGAGAGCCGAGCCGTCCGGTCCGGCGCACGGCGAATATGACTCAAATTTGCCCAACCCCGACAAGACGGGCGAATGCGATTATACGCTGCACACATGGGAAAGCGGGCTTGCGTCTTTCAGTAACGCGCCGTGGGCAAACAGCGGCGTCACTTTCGACACATTTGTGCGGCTGCGTTACGGCGGTGTCATGCTCTACACCGAATGGACGCAAATGTCCGACCCCCCCTCGGACGTTTGGGTTGTTGATGACCGCCCGGAGTTATACAGAGAAGCGGATTGCCCGCGCGGCCACGCCGAGGGCGAGCCTTGCGACAGCGGGCGCGAGGGCGCTTGGGTTTACTGGGCGCAGCCGCTTGCCCCCGGCGGGCAAACCGCGGACTTCCTGGAAAGTATCTCTTTAATACGCCGCCCGGACGGCAAGTTTTATTACGCCACGCATGTGGATATGCAGGCCGTGTCGCTCGAAGAGCTGACTTACGACGCGGTGTATGACGAAAACGGCGAGGACGTTTCGGACGACGACAGCACATGGCGCGATGAAATGCCCGAACAGCTTTACGAGGCCCTGCGGCGGGTGGACATCACCGCCGTTGCCGCCGTGCCCATGCACGGCAACGCCTTCATTGAGGACAACGCGGTGTTGGACAATATCATATCAAGCGACGTGGAAACATCGTTTACCTTCAAGACTTTCATAGAAGGCAGCCCGGCGCGTAGGGTGGACACATACGCCGTGGTGACGGCCGTGGACCCGGCGCGCCCCGACGAGCCGCTCACCGTGTCTTCGCTGAGCGACAGGGTTACCGTGAGCATACCCTCCGGCTACAACGGCTCCGTTGCCGTCACCGTGGGCGCGGCGCAGGATAAAAACGGGGCGCACAGCCTCGGCTTCACGCTCAACGTCAAAGACCTCAGGTCATTCATGGAAGACGAGCAAAATCCCCTTACTCCCCACGATACGTTTGTGGCGGACAGCCGGATGTGGCGTATACTCAGCACGGATATGGGCAGGACGGGGCCCGGCACGGGCGAGGATGTGCTCATTGTGTCGGAATATATCGTTACCATGGAGCGCTGGCACACAAGCAGAGTCGTGAGCGGCTACTCAGACAGCTCCATGCGGCTTGAAACGCTCCCCGAAATATATCGGTCGCTCACCTGGGCGCACGATTACGCCGTGCTGCCCGACACCGGCGCTTCCTACAACACGAGGGATGCGCTCACATACGACTCCGGCGGCGGCAAGCCGGGCGAAGACGGCTTAGACGGTCTGTTTCTGCTCTCATACGGCGATTACGGCCTTAATACGTTTTTCGCCTCAAGCGCCGCGCGGCTCGCGCGGCAGATTCACAGCACGGAGATTCCCGAAAACGCGCAGATTGCCGCCGTGAACCCCGGCGCGCAGCCCGGCGTGCCCCGGGAACAGTGGACGCGCTCGCTCAGAGACGGCGGCTCCGCCGCCGCGGCGTATTATGTGGCCGGCAACGGCACATTGGGCGTTTCCGCCGCCGCGCCTTCCACCTCTTATTACGGTGTCCGCCCGGCTATGTTGCTGAGCGTGACCTACGACCAAATCACTCCCGACTACTTGGACAGACCCATTGTGCATAACGAAGTTATTACAAACATCGTGTCGTCTAACGTGGAAACCGCGTTTACCTTCAACTATAAGACCGCCCCACCGTATGTTGACGTGCCCCATGTCAAGGCCATATACGCGCCCGGCTGCGGCATGGGCGGCCACGGGGCGGAAAGCTGCGAACACGAGGGCGAGCCCACCGACTCGCACGGCAGGGTCGTCATACCGCCGGACTATTCGGGCACCGTGAACGTGCAGGTTCATTCCGCCAACGATTACACCGGTTACAGCGAAAACTTCACGCTCACCGTTACGCCGTTGCAACAGTTTATCAACGCCATACCCCTGAACAGCCATGCCGCCACCTTCATCGCCGACAGCCGCGAGTGGCGTGTGCTGAACAAAACCACGGACACCAACCCGCGCGGCGGCGCAACCGACGTGCTTTTACTCTCCGAGCGTGTTTTGGGCGAGAGCGATTACGGCGGCGCGGCGGAAGTGCTTTCGGCTCTTTACGATAGCTTGGAGTGGGCGCATGAATACGCCATGGCGCCGGATGCCGCCGATTCGGCGCCTACATACACCACCGCCGACCCCGCCGGAGCCTGCTTCCTGCTCTCCAACGCCGACTTCCTCTCCGCCGCCCTCGGATTCGGCGCGTCCTCGTCGGCTAACGCCGCGCGGCAAGCCACAAATGTGCGCCACATAGACAGCGGCTTTACCTTCACGCACTACTGGACGCGCACCCACAACGGCGCGGCGCTCTATGCCGTGGCCGCCGCAACGGGCGCTATTGTGAACAACATGAACGCCGCCACCGCAAACGTGGGCGTGCGCCCCGCCCTGCTGCTGCATATCGCCACGGCGCTACCGGACCACAGCGACGATATTATAGCCGGGGGCTACGGCAATACCGTGTCGTCGAATGTACCCACGGCTTTCAAGTTTCGCTTTATTCCGAGGCTGCCGTCGTCCGCCGTAACCGTCTTTGCGGAGTATCTGCCCTCTGATGCCGCCTTCGAGGCCTACGACTACGACGACCCACCCGACGAGCTTGTTTCGCGGATACTCATCCCCGCCAACTTCACGGGTTTGGTGAGGGTAACCGTGCGCGACTATGCTAACGACGGCGCGGCGGCCATGGTTTTCAGCCTGACGGTAACGCCCGTGCAGATGTTTATCGGCGCCATAGCCCGCGATGATTCCGTGACCACCTTCATCGCCGACAGTTGGGAATGGCGAGTGCTTTCCAATTCCGTGGGCGCGAGCGGGCGCAGCGCGGACGGAAGCGACGGCGAAAACGCGCTCATTATTTCCGAGCATATTATGGCATTGGGGCAGCCATACGATACCGCAAGCCGCGCGGGCTATGTGGGCAGCGACCTGTATAATTATCTGCCGAGGCTCTACATGGAGCTCGAATGGGCGCACAATTACGCGATTCTGCCGAACGCCGATTCCTACTGGACGGGCAACGGCATGAACTACAACGCGGCCGCCAATGTGACCAAAAGCACGGCGGAGCCTCAACCCGTGAGCAGTGTGGTGAAAAACGGCGACGAATATGAAAGCGGCGGGAGCAACGGCTTGTTTCCGCCGTCTTACGCGGAGATGTGGGGGCAAAGCCCGCACGATTTCTGGGGCGCGGCAAACAGAAACGACGGCGCTTCGGCGGCAAGGGTATCCGCGCCGATTCACACCACGGTGGGCAATATCGCCGGCTATACCGCCGCGCATTATTGGATTCGCAACAGGAACAACAACACCACCGCCTACTACGCGGGCAGCGACGGCTCGATGAACCATTCCGCGCCGGCGGGTGCCGTATCGGTAACCGTGTCGTCGGTCGTCACGCCAATCGGGGTGCGCCCCGCCATGCTGCTGAGTTTCCCCGCCGTGCAGCCCACGCACCGCAACGGCAATATAAAGCAAGGGGAAGTATTCGGCAACGTGGTTTCCGCCGATGAGCCCACGGTGTTCAGTTTCGGCGTGTCACGATTTAAGAATAACGCCACCCCGCTCATCGTGCAGCCCGAATACAGCCCCGCGCCCGGCGGCGGGGCGGACACCACGCCCTATTCCGAGGCTAACTTCGGCTATGTGGTTATCCCCGCGGGTTACACCGGCGTTATTACCGTCACGGTGAAAGACGGGGTCACGGTGCTCGGCGGCGTTATTGTCAACGACCCGCTCGCCATTCCGGTGACCACGTTTTACATCAATGTCACGCCAATCAGGCGGTATATAGACGAGCACCCGGAGGGGAACGTATTTGTGGCGGACAGCTGGGCATGGCGGGTTGTCGGCAAACAGATGAGCGCGGCAGGCGCGGCGGGCGCGCCGTATAACAACGGGGCGGGCTCCGGCGGCCATGTGCTTATCCTTTCGGAATATATTTACGCCCTGAGCCGTTTCCATGGCGGCGCCGTTACCGGCGGTTACCTCGGCAGCGAAATGTATGGTGTCACGCTGCCGGGCATATATGAAAGCCTTGCCTGGGCGCACGGTTACGCCGTGCTGCCGAGCGCCGCTTCGGGTTACTGGACAAGCGCCAACACCGCCGTGGGCACGGGCGCAAACCAACAGGGCAACGCCGACAACGCCACGAAAGACACGGGCCTGCCCGTGGACGCAAGCGGGGAAAACGGGCTTTTCCTGCTCTCGTATTACGACTACGCCAACCTCGTGACCTCACGCGCGGCAAGCACGATACACAGCACCTCCGACGGGAACGGGGGCGTTGTGGGCAGCTACGGCGCGGCGGCCTACTGGATGCGGAGTATGTACGATTCCTCCAACGCCTACACGGTCTCCGCCTCGGGCACGATTGCCCAAGGCACGCGCTCGGCCGTGACCGCCGCGGCGGGCATACGCCCCGCCATGCTGCTCATGTTCACCGACATACTGCCCGCCCACGGCAACAACTATGTGACATACGGCGGCACGATGGGAAACATTGTTTCCCTCGCCTATGATTCCACGCTCAGGTTGGAGTTTATGACCAACGGAGCCGCCGCGCACACCGTTACCTATTACACCGACGAGCCCGTATTCCCGGTGCAATACACCACGGACGAGCCTTCATGCGCCCTTCCGATTGACGCGGGCTACTCCGGCGTTATGGGCGTGACAATCAGCGCGGCGGGCGCTCCGGCGGGCGCGGCGACGTTTTACCTTACCATAACGCCCATAGGGCATTACATAGACGCGATGCCCTCCGGCAGCCACCACAAAGACAACACCGAGACATTTGTGGCGGACAACACGGAATGGCGGGTGCTCACCAAGACGATGGGCGCTTCCGGCGGCGCCACCTCCGGCGGTTCGGATGTGCTCGTCGTGTCGGAATACATTATGCCCTCCTCGAGCGAGAGCAAGTTTACAAAGTGGCACGGCACGGACACAGGTTCCACCGCCGTTTTCGCCGGCGGCTATCTTGCGAGCGATATGCGCAATGTCACTCTCCCGGCCATCTTCGAAGGCCTGCGCTGGGCGCATGATTACGCCGTGCTTCCCGATATGACCCCCGCCCAGGGTTGGGGCGGCGCGCTGAGTTGGGGCGACACCTACGGCCTCGCGAACAACATCACCAAAAGCTCCGCCGCCGCGTACACCCCGCCGTTTACCTACGACGGAATTACCGGGGAGATTACCGGCGGCGACGGCACAGACAGGCTGTTTTTGCTCTCATACAGGGACTCCTACTCCCACGCGGCGCTTTGGGGCGGCACCGGCGACAACGACGGCACCACGGACACCTCTCTCACAAACGCCATCAGGGCGGTGTATCTGCTCTGCGCGCTTGAAGAGCGCCAAGGCGGCACGCAGGCGAGCTTCTACTGGACGCGCAACAACGCGACCGACAACAATTACAGAAACAGAGCCTACCGTTTTCCGAGGGCGGCCCTTTTGGCCACAAACCCCGGCTCCGTGGGCGATTCCATGGACGGCACAACGGCTTTGTTTACGAGCGAGAATATTGGAATACGCCCGGCCATGATTCTGCGCTTTACGCAAGAATAATCGCCATGAGGAGGAAGAAGGCGCTGCGCGCGCTGCTCGCGCTCATAATCACGGGGTTGCTTGCGAGCGCGGCCGCCGCCGCCGTTCTTTTTTTGCGCGGCGGGGGCGAAGACGAAAGGCGCGAGGGCGATTTGCCGCGTGTGCGGGTGGAGATGGAAAGCGGCGGCGTATTTGTCATCGAGCTGTATCCGCAATACGCCCCCGCCACTGCGGCAAACTTTCTCGCCCTCGTGGGCGAGGGTTTTTACGACGGGCTCACGTTTCACAGAATTATAGACGGCTACATGGCCGTGGGCGGCGCGCCGGACGCGGCGGGCGCGGGCGGCAGCGGCAACCTGCCGGGGGAGTTTGCCGCAAACGGCTATGCCGGCAACACGCTCTCGCACACAAAAGGCGTGGTGTCTATGATACGGCGCGCCGACGACCCGAACTCCGCCGGAAGCCAGTTTTTTATATTGCTCTCCAATAATTACACCCGGTTTGACGGCGAATACGCCGCCTTCGGCAAGGTGGTTGAAGGCATGGACGTGGTGGACGCTTTTCAGTTTGTCGAACGCGCGCTCGGCCCCGACGGGCGCGTCTCTTCGCCTGTGAAGCCCGTGGTGATGAAAAAACTCGCCGTGGTTTCGGAGGGGTAAAAATCCGGCGATTGCGCGGGCGCGGCTCCGATAACGGCATCTGTTTTAGGTTTGGCTTTTCTGCCTCCGAGTTTACCCTTGACTACTTCCGACTCGATGCCGATGCCGCAGGCATCGCTGTCGGAAACATCGAGAGCCCGCGTTATCTCGTCCATTCCGGCTCGCACTTGCGGCTCCTTGGGTAACGCGCCGCCCCCACCCAAAAAACTTGACAAGCAAAAGTACGCGATGTATAATGGCGTTGTGCGTGTTCGGAAAGCATGTACTCAAAACGAAAAGGGGCGGTGAGGCGCTACGATGAGAATTGCTGCTGCTAACGGTGACGTGAAGATAGCCGACGACGTATTCCTGTCCATTTGCGGCCACGCCGCTACCAACTGTTTCGGCGTGAAGGGAATGGCCTCGCGCGGCGACGGCATTGTGCGTCTCCTTCGCAAAGACAATCTCTCCAAAGGCGTGAAGATTATCCCCTGCGAGAGCGAGGGCAAAATTGCCATTGAGCTGCACATTGCCGTGGAATACGGTGTCAATCTGCCGGCCGTATGCGAATCAATCATCAGCGAAGTGCGCTACAATGTGGAAAGACTCACGGGTGTGCCGGTAGGTTCCGTGGATGTCTTTGTGGATTCCGTCCACTGCGGGCCGTGACGGAGGGAGGAGCGAACCTCTTGAAAGAGTCTGCCTCCGGCGCTGAATTGACGCAGATGTTCATTTCCGGTGCCGCAGCCATTGAAAACGCCCGTGTGGCGGTAAACGAACTGAATGTATTCCCCGTGCCGGACGGCGACACCGGTATCAACATGACCCTCACCATGAAGTCGGCCGTGGCCGAAATGCTCAAACATAATCATCAGACCGTGGGCAATGTGGCCCAAGCGGCGGCGGCGGGCCTGTTGCGCGGCGCGCGCGGCAATTCCGGCGTCATCCTCTCCCTGCTTTTCAGGGGGTTGGCAAAAAGCCTCAAAGACAAAGAAAAACTCACGGGCGCGGACTTCGGCGCGGCGCTGAGCGAAGGGGTGGATGCCGCGTACAGGGCGGTTATGAAACCCACCGAGGGCACCATGCTCACCGTTTCCCGCATGGCGGCCGCGCGCGCCGTTATCACCGCGGGTAACGACAATACGCTTGAGACCGTGCTCGCGGAGGCTGTGCTCGCGGCCAACGAAGCCCTGCCGGAGACCATCGAGCAAAACCCCGTGCTGAAAAAGGCCGGCGTGATAGACGCGGGGGGGAAGGGATTTGCCGTAATTTTAGAGGGTATGCTCTCCGCCCTGCAAGGCAACCCCGTGGCGGTGGGCGAAGCCGTGCCGGAAACGCGCAGAGACAAGGCGGACTTTGCCGAGTTCAGCGGGGAAGACATTAAATATACTTACTGCACGGAGTTTATCGTCGCGCTTGAACAGCCCGCAAAGAAAGACCCGCTCTCGTTGCGCGCGTATTTGGGCGCTTTGGGCGACAGCTTAGTCTTTGTGGACGACGAGACCATAATCAAAGTTCATGTGCACACCAACAATCCGGGTAAAGCGTTGGAGGAAGCGCTCACCTACGGAAGCCTCGACACCGTGAAGATTGAAAATATGCGCCAGCAGCACACCGAGCAAGTGCTGAACACACAGCCTTCCACCCCCGCCCCCGCCCCGCCCGAATCGCGTTATGGTTTCGTGTCCGTCTGCTCCGGCAGCGGTATTGTGGCGGTCATGAAAGACTTGGGTGTGGCGAGTTTCGTGGAGGGCGGGCAGACGATGAACCCCTCCACGGAAGACATCTTGGCGGCGGTCAACGCCACCCCGGCATCCATCGTATACGTCTTGCCAAACAACAAAAACGTAATCATGGCGGCCGAGCAATGCGCGGGCCTTTCCGAAAAAGAAATAGTGGTTTTGCCATCCAAGTCCATACCGCAAGGCGTGTCGGCGTTGTTGGCGTTCGATTCTTCGGCGGAGCCGGACGTAAACAAAGAGGCCATGCTCGGCGCGATGTCCTCCGTGAAAACAGGCCAGGTTACCTCCGCCGCGCGCGATTCGCGCTTTGCCGGCGAAGACATCCGCGAGGGCGACTTCATGGCGCTCATAGACGGTAAGCTGCACAGTACGCACACGGACATATACGAATCATTGGCCGCCTTGGCCGATGTTATGCGCGAAGGCGAACCGGCATATGTCACCGTGTTTTTCGGCGAGGACGTGGAAGAAAACGACGCGCGCAACGCGGCCGCCATATTCAGGCGCAGTTGCCCTACCGCCGAAGTTACGTTGCTTTCAGGCGGGCAGCCGATATATCACTACCTCGTCTCCGCCGAGTAGAGCGCCATGGAAGCGTTGAATGAAACATAGGAGGGTTAATTCCGGCGCGCCCCCCATGTGTCTGCCTTGGGCGAAAGGCCGTTTCGCGCTCTTGGCGGAATCGGCAAGGGGGCGCTACGCGGCTTTCGCCGTGTATGTGTTCGCCACGGGCGCGGGTGTGTTGCTCGCCTTCCTCACCCCGCAGATTATCCGCGTTACGATAGACAGCCTTTTAGGCGACGTGTCGCCCGCGCCGGGTTCATGGGAAAGCGCGGCGCTTTCGTTGCTTGCCGGGATAAGTCCGCAAGGCACCGCGCTGTGGCTCGCCGCGGCGGCTGTCGCCGCCGCGGCCGCCCTGTCGGCGGTGTTTAACATACTGCGCCGATATATCGGGCTGGAAATTGCCGAATACATGGCGCAAAGGCTGCGCGACACGCTGTTTGCCCATATACAGCGCCTGCCCTACGAATGGCACGTCATGTGCCGCACGGGGGACATTATCCAGCGCTGCACGTCGGACGTGGACACCGTGAGGAACTTTTTCTCTAACCACTTCACAGAGCTTTTGCGCACGGTGAGCGTATTCGCGGCGGCCATTGTCATTATGTTTTCAATGGACACGGTGATGACATTGGTGTCGCTGGCGCTGCTTCCCGTAATCTTTGTGTTTTCCGCGCTGTATTTCAGGTCTGTGGCAATCGAGTTCGGCAAGGCGGACGCCGCGGAAGGGGCTATGCAAGCCTGCGCCCAGGAAAACTACACGGGTGTGCGCGTGGTGAGGGCGTTCGGGCGCGAGAGGTTTGAGGCGGAGCGGTTTGAGGAGAAAACGACCGTGTACACCGACCTATGGATAAAAATCGGTAAAATGCTGGGCACTTTTTGGGGTATGGGCGACATACTCAGCGGCACACAGATTGCGCTTGTGGTGGGCGCGGGCATACTCCGCTGCGCCCACGGCGGCCTCACGCCCGGAGCGTTCTTGGCGTTTTACGTCTACTGCAACATGATGATATGGCCCGTAAGGGCGCTCGGGCGCATTATCGCGGAGCTTTCCAAAACGGCCGTGTCCGCGGGGCGCATACGCGAAATCTTAGCCGCCGAGCCGGAAGAGGACGCTCCCGACAGCGAGCGCCCCGACATAAAGGGCGAGGTGACGTTCGACAACGTGACGTTCGGCTACCATGGCTCCGAGCCCGTGCTGCGCGGAGTCAGCTTTTCGCTCTCGCCCGGGCAGACGCTCGCCGTATTGGGCGGCACGGGCTCCGGAAAATCCACCTTGGCGCATTTGCTTTGCAGGCTCTACGATGTGCCGCCCGGACAGGGCAGGATACTCATAGACGGCGTGGACATACGCCGTATCGCCCGCTCCCATCTGCGCTCAAAGGTGGGCATGCTGCTCCAGGAACCGTTTTTGTTCTCAAAGACACTCAGGGAAAACATCGCCATTACAAGGCCAAACGCCACGGAAGATGAGATAATCGCGGCGGCGCGAATCGCTTATGTGCACGATTCCGTCATGTCTTTCGGCGAGGGCTACGCCACGCTCGTGGGCGAACGCGGCGTTACGCTCTCCGGCGGCCAGAAGCAGCGTGTGGCCATCACGCGTATGCTTTTGTCAAAAGCGCCGATTATGGTCTTTGACGACAGCCTCTCCGCCGTGGACACCGAAACCGATGCCAAAATCCGCGCCGCGCTCCGTAAGGAGACAAAAGACGCGGTCGTTATCATTATCTCCCACCGCATATCCACCCTCATGCAGGCGGACAGGATTATGGTGCTGCATAACGGCACGGTGGAGGAAATGGGCAGCCACGAAGAGCTACTCGCGGCGGGCGGGAGCTACAGAAGGATATATGATTTGCAGAGTAGTATGGACGACCGGGACGAAAAAGCCGAATGATGGCGCATATAGTCGCGGACGCGACTCAAAACACCGCGAGTCGCCGTCATCGCCTTCGGGCTTCCTGTATTCCGCGCGGTGCGGGCGCTCCCCGAAACTTTCCCTCGGTTGACAAGAGATACCCCCGTGCGCTATAATGTGTAAAAATCGGTCGCTTTATGAGGGGGGTCTGCCGGAATGTCCGACACCAACATTGTAAGCCTCAATTCCGAAAACTACGAAGACGAAGTTATCCTCGCCGCCGAGCCGGTATTGGTGGACTTCTGGGCACCTTGGTGCGCCCCGTGCCGCGCGCTTGCCCCCGTTATCGCCGAATTGGCCGACGATTACGCCGGCAAAGCGAAGGTCTGCAAGCTCAACGTGGACGACTTCGGCGCGCTTGCCGCCCTGCACAACGTTATGAGTATTCCCACCGTGCTGCTCTTTTCGGAGGGCAATGAGCTTTCCCGGCTTGTGGGTGTCAAGCCCAAGGAAGCCTACGCCGAATTGCTGAAAGGGCTGGTCTGATATGGGCGCGAAGCCTGAACATACCTTTCGCAAGTGTCTGTTCGGCGGCATTTCCGCTTCGGACGTATACCGTTACCTCCGCAGCAGCGCCGAACGCCACCTTTCCGAGCTGCAAGCCTCCGAGGCCGAACTGCAAAAATCCGTAAACGAGCGCAATGTGCTTGTGGCAAACATGGGTTCGCTCAACTCCGAGATTACCAGGCTCGCCTCGCAGCTTAAAACCGCCGAAGAAACCATACGCGTGCGCGAATCCTCCCTGTCTGCCGCGCAAAAAGAGCTTGCCGAGGCGACAAGGCAGTTCGAGGAGACCGACGGCGCGTTCGCGCGCCTCAACATAAAGTGCGCCGAACTCGAAATGCGTCTTGCCGAACACAGCGAAGACGCGGCCGGCTACCCGGATATTTCCACCGTCTACCGCAATCAGGAAGCCCTCGCCATCCGCCGCGCCGAGGCTATTGAGGACGGTGCCCGCGAAGCGGCCGAAAAGCTGCGCGAAGACATGGAACAGCAAGCCGCCGCCTACAGGGAGCGTATTGCCGGAATCTCCGGCGAAACCAAAGCCGCCGCCGTCTCCGCCGCCGCCGAGGTGGAAAAACTGCAAAACCGCTTGGCGGACATCATCGCCGCGCTTGAAGATACCGGCTTGCGCACCGTGCCGCCGTCTCCGCCTCCGCCGCAAATGCATGTGGTGCGCAACTTTGTGCCGGAGGAGTTTTTCGACCCGCTATGAAAAAACTGCAAGTCTCGGAGCTTGCCTCCGCCGGTCTTCGCGCCGGCGACATGATATTGCTCTCGGGCGAACTGTTTACCGCCCGCGATGCCGCCCACCGGCGTTTGAGCGA
Source organism: Oscillospiraceae bacterium (assembly GCA_031253545.1). Taxonomy (GTDB): domain Bacteria; phylum Bacillota; class Clostridia; order Oscillospirales; family UBA929; genus WRLJ01. The sequence continues at coordinate 10,474 of JAIRWH010000074.1, read as the reverse complement.
ATTGCTCGCCGCAGGCGAGCCGCTCCCGTTTCCCCTCGACGGGGCGGTCATCTACTATTGCGGCCCGGCGAAAGCGCCGCCCGGCCGTGTCATCGGTTCCTGCGGACCCACCACGTCGCGCCGCATGGACTGCTACGCCCCGGCGCTGTACGCTTTGGGCGTGGCGGCCACCATAGGCAAAGGCGCTCGCGGCGCGGAGGTGGCCGACTCGTGCCTGCGCGGCGGCTCCCTGTATCTTTGCGCCGTGGGCGGGGCGGGCGCGCTCGCCGCCGCGCGCGTCACGGCTTGCCGCGTGGAGGCGTTTGCGGAGCTTGGCTGCGAGGCCGTGTTGCGCCTAACCGTGAAGGATTTCCCGCTCATCACGGCAATAGACGGGAAAGGTGGTAATATCTTTGAGCCTCACCCGTAATTTTTGCATAATCGCCCATATTGACCACGGTAAATCCACCCTTGCCGACCGCCTCATCGAGGCGACGCGCGCTGTGGAAAAGCGCGACATGACAGAGCAGCTTTTAGACAACATGGACCTGGAACGCGAACGCGGCATTACCATAAAAGCGCGCGCCGTGCGCCTTGAATACACAAGCCGCGCCGGAGACGAATACGCGCTCAACCTCATAGATACCCCCGGCCATGTGGACTTCAACTACGAAGTCTCGCGCAGCCTGTCGGCTTGCGAAGGCGCGTTGCTCGTGGTGGACGCGGCGCAGGGCATCGAGGCTCAGACCTTGGCGAACGCTTATTTAGCGTTGGAGCACGGGCTTGAGGTGTTGCCCGTAATCAATAAAATTGACCTTGCCGCCGCCGACCCCGAAAGGGCGGCCAAGGAAATTGAAGACATTATCGGCCTGCCCGCCGACTCCGCGCCGCGCATATCCGCAAAGCTCGGCACCAACACGGACGATGTACTCGAACTGATTGTCGGCGGTGTGCCCGCCCCGCGGGGCGACCCCGCCGACCCGTTGCGCGCGCTCATTTTCGACAGCCTCTACGACCCGTACAAAGGCGTTATCGTATTCGTCCGCGTCAAAGACGGCACCCTCGCGACCGGCGACACCGTCACGATGTTTGCCACGGGCGCGCGGCACACCGTGGTGGAGGTGGGCTACCTGCGGCCTATGGGCTACGAGCCGCGCGACGCGCTCTCGGCGGGCGAAGTCGGCTATTTCACCGCCTCCATCAAATCCGTGCGCGACACCATTGCCGGAGACACGGTCACGCTTGCGGATTGCCCCGCCGCGCAGGCGTTGTCCGGCTTCCGCCCCTGCCGCCCAATGGTGTTTTCCGGTATTTACCCCGCCGACGGGGCGAAGTACCCCGACCTGCGCGAGGCGCTGGAGAAGCTGTATCTCAACGACGCCGCCCTCAGCTTCGAGCCGGAAAGCTCCGTGGCGCTCGGTTACGGTTTCAGGTGCGGCTACTTAGGGTTACTGCACATGGAAGTGGTGCAGGAACGCTTGGAACGCGAGCATAACTTAGACCTCATTACCACAGCTCCAAGCGTGATATATAAGTTTACCCTCACCGACAGCAGCGAGACCGTGATAGACAACCCGCTCAACTACCCCGACCCTTCGCGCATCGTCAAGTCTTCCGAGCCGTATGTAAAAGCCGGCATCATCACGCCGCAGGAATATGTGGGCAGCCTCATGGAGCTGTGCAACGAAAGGCGCGGCGTATTCAAGAACATGAGCTACATAGACGGCAAGGCGGACGGGCGGGTGGAGCTGCATTACGAATTGCCGCTCGGCGAGATTATCTACGACTTCTTCGACGCGCTCAAATCACGCACACGCGGGTATGCCTCGTTAGACTACGATTTTTTGGAATACCGCGAATCCGACCTTGTGAAGTTAGACGTGTTGCTGCTCGGCGACCCGGTGGACGCGCTCTCGTTTATCGTCCACGCGGACAAGGCCTATGCCCGCGCGCGCCGCATCGCGGAAAAACTCAAAGAGCATCTGCCGCGCCGCCTTTTCGAGATTCCCGTGCAGGTGGCGGTGGGCGGCAAGGTCATCGCCCGCGAGACAGTACGGGCATTGCGCAAAGACGTGCTCGCCAAGTGCTACGGCGGCGACATCACGCGCAAGAAAAAGTTGCTTGAAAAACAGAAGGAAGGCAAAAAACGCATGCGCAACCTCGGCGCGGTGGAGGTGCCGCAAGAGGCTTTCATGGCCGTGTTGAAGTTAGACGAATAGTTATCGCCCTCGCGATAAACGGTTACGGCGAGAGCGAAAAGACGTGTCTTCCCGCCTCGGGGGAAGAGGCCGATAAACCGTTATACCGTTAATATCCAAAGCAATAACACACAGCTCATGAGCTGTAAACCCGGGAGGTTGGTTGCGCATGGGGAAGTTGTTTGCCTTCAAGAAGCTGTCTTGGAAGTTTGCGTTCATCATCGGCGCGTTTGTGGTCGTGGTGGCAGGAGCAATCGCCGCGTACATGGAGTTTCGCATTATCACGGAGACGGGGCGGCATTCCAACCTGAGCCTTGAATACCGCGCGCTCGAAATATCGGACGAGAGCGCTCTGGCGTTTACGGATGCCTCGTACGCCGTGGCGGGCATGAGGCACTTCGCGGAGGCCTACTTCGACCCGGCGAAATACCGCGAAGATGCCGAAGGCTACTTCGGCGCGGACATAGAGCCCGTGATGGGCGGGTTTATCCGCAATATCATCTCCGGCTCCGACTTCATTTCCGGCGCGTATTTCGCCCTGCATCCCGACCTTGCGGGCCACCCGCTTGTGAGCGAGGTGTTTTACGAGAAAACCGACGGCGGCGGTGTCGCGCCCGCCGAACCGCAGTCTTACGACGACTACAAAAACACATCCTCCGACGATATGCTCTGGTTTTACGGCGCGTACACGTCCGGCGCGCCGTACTGGTCGCCCGTGTACACATGGGTAGACGGTTCCCTCGCGGTGAGCTACTCCGAACCGGTTGTCATCGGCCACGCAATAGTCGGCGTGGTGGGCGCGGACATCTCCGTGAACCATGTCGGGGAATTGGTGAAAAACGTTGTGGTATACGATACGGGCTTCGCGCTGATGCGAGACAACGGCGGCGCGTTTGTGGAAACCGGCGATGTGATAGGCACCCTCTCCGCGGCGGAGAAAAGCGCGCTCTCGCTCGCGTCGGAGCAGAGCGGCGGCGTGTTTCCGACTAAGCTCGCCGGGCGCGATTACCTCGGAGCGTCCGCAGCGCTCTTCAACGGCTACGCCGTGTTTGTCTTAGCGCCTAAGAACGAGGTCAACGCCGAGATATACGCCTCCATCATAAGGTTTGCCGTCATATTCGTCGTGGCGCTCTCCATTGTGCTCGTCATAGCTTTTGTCATCGGCAGGTCAATGAGCAGGCCGCTTTCCGCGCTTTCCTCCTACATGAGGCGGGCGGCCTCCACGGGGGGTTTGGACTTCAAACCCGAAGATGCCGACCTCACGACAAAGTACGCCGCCGGCACCGACGAAATCGGGCAGACAATCAGGGATTGCTTTGCCTTTATAAGGCACGTGACGCATATGGCGGAAGAATTGGGCACTATTGCCACGGGCGACCTGACCACACAAATCGAGACGCTTTCCGACTTCGACGTTATGGCAAAGTCCCTGTTGAGTATGCTCGGCAGCTTCAACGACCTGCTCGGCGGCGTAAACCGTTCCGCTTCGCTCGTTTCCGCCGGCTCCAAGCAGATTGCCGACGGCGCGCAATCCCTGGCGCAGGGTAGCACACAACAGGCAGCATCCGTGCAGGAACTCTCGGCATCGGTATCCGAAATCGCGCAAAAAATAAAGGAAAACGCGGATATGGCCTCGCGCGCCGCCGCGCTCATCAACTCCATCCGCAGCAGCGCCGAGGAAGGCAGCCGGCAGATGGACGAAATGCTCGCCGCCGTGAACGACATAAACCAAGCCAGCCGCGATATACAAAAAGTCATCAAGGTCATAGACGACATCGCGTTTCAGACGAATATACTCGCGCTCAACGCCGCCGTGGAGGCCGCGCGCGCCGGGCAACACGGCAAGGGCTTCGCCGTGGTGGCGGAGGAGGTGCGCAGCCTTGCCTCAAAGAGCGCGGCGGCCGCCAAAGACACAGGCGAGCTTATTACAAGCTCAATGACGAAAGCGGAGCTCGGCACGCATATCGCGGGAGAAACGGCCGTGAGCCTTGCCAAGATAGTGCACGGCGTAAACGAAAGCAACGCCATAATCGGCGACATCGCCCGTTCCTCAGGCTTGCAGTCGGCCGGCATAGCGCAGATAAACAAAGGCATAGACCAAGTGGCGCAAGTGGTGCAACAAAACAGCGCCACAGCCGAGCAGAGCGCGGCCGCATCCGAGGAAATGAGCAGCCAGTCCGTCATGCTCGACGGGCTTATATCGCAATTTAAGCTCGAAAACAAAACGCCGGGCGGCGGCATCCGTTGAGACTTGCGGTTGCAACGGGGCGACGGAGCCTGCCTATCCTTCGGGGGAGAGCGCCAAAACCGATACCGCCGATTCCCGCGGCAATATTCATAAAAACTCCCGTTTTCTTTCACGCGTTCTACACACGCGGGGCATACAATAAAAACCGACAAGCCGCGCAGGGGCGGCCGGACAAAACGCCGAAAGGAGCGAGAATCATGGATTACAACAATTATAACGGCAACGAACAGCGTTACAACTTCACCGTCACGAGACCCGCCGAGGCCGCGTCGCTTCCGCCCGCGCCCGTCCGCCGCAAGAAACGTACCTTCGCGGTGGCGGCCATCATACTGGCGGGTTTTGTCCTCGCGGGCACGGCCGGCGGGCTGACCGGGTATTTTCTCGCCGACAAGGGCGACCCCCCTTCTCAATCTTCGCAGCAGTCGCAGCCGAGCGTATCCCCCGACCCCGCGCCCTTCCAGCCCGTGTCCACCGACGCGTCCGACGACGTTGCGGACTCGCTGACACCGGCGCAGATTTATGAGCTTTGCAACAGCGCCGTGGTGGCCATTGACAATTACGCGGCGGGCGGTGGATTCAGGGGCGGCAGCTCCACCGTGTTGCAAGGCTCCGGCTCCGGGTTTTTCATATCCGAAGACGGCTTTATCGTGACCAACCACCACGTTATCAGCGGCGCGAGCAAGATTGAGGTCATTATGCACGACGGCACAAAGCTCACGGCAAGGCTTGTCGGTTCGGATGCCGAAGCCGACATCGCCCTGCTCAAAGTAGACGGCACAGGGTATGATTACCTCTCGTTCGGCTCCTCCGCCGAAGCGCGCGTGGGCGACCCCGTGGTGGCCATAGGCAACCCGCTCGGCGAACTTGCCAACACGCTCACCGTGGGTTATATCAGCGGGTTAGACCGCACCGTGACCGTGGAAGACGTAAAAATGGTGCTGATGCAGACAGACGCGGCCGTGAGCCCCGGCAATTCCGGCGGCCCGCTCATTGACGGATACGGCAAGGTTGTGGGCGTTATCAACGCCAAGAGCACCTCCACCTACGCCGAGGGTTTGGGCTTTGCCATTCCCGCCGACACGGCGGCCAAAGTCGTGGCCGACCTGACGGAACACGGGTTTGTGCGCGGCCGCCCCTACTTGGGTATCACGGCGGAGACCGTGAGCGAGAGCAGGGCAAACGACGAGGGCTTGGTGCCGGGCGTGATGGTGCGCGAAGTAACCGGAGGCAGTTGCGCCCAAAAAGCGGGTATTGTTGCCGGCGACATCATCACAGAGCTTGACGGCGACAAAATCACCGACTTAAACAGCTTGCTCGCCTCAAGGGACAGGCACCAAGCGGGCGACACGGTGAGAGTGACCGTGTGGCGCGAAGGCAGGGAGTATGTGCTGACGCTGACGTTCGACGAGCAGGTGTGACGGCAAAGCGCCGCCCGCCGGGTAACGGGAGGCGTTGAACGAAACGCGCCGGGGCGGAGATATTGCGGCATTCCCATACGGAGGGGCGGAGGGCGAGCATGGTAAAAATCCTCATTGTGGACGACGAGGCGAAGCTGCGGCGCTTGGTGGGCGATTGCCTGCGCCGGGAAGGCTACGAGGTGCTGGAAGCCGACAACGGCAAAAGCGCCTTGGACGCGGTAACGCGCACGGGCGGCCTGTCTTTGGTGGTCATGGACGTAATGATGCCCGTAATGGACGGTATCACCGCCCTGCGGGAGATACGCGGCTTTTCCAAGATACCCGTGCTCATGCTCACGGCAAAGAGCGAAGAGGAAGACGAATTAGACGCTTTTACGTCCGGCACGGACGATTACCTCACAAAACCCTTCTCCCTTGCCGTGTTGCAGGCGCGTATCCGCGCGCTGCTCAAACGCGGCGGCGAGGCGGAGGCGGCGGTGTATACGGCGGGGGGTATCACCCTCGACACACGCGCCTACACCGTCAAATGCAACGGCGAACCCGCCGAGTTGACACCCAAGGAGTTTGAGTTTCTGCTGTACTTCATGAAAAACAAAGGCATCGCCCTCTCGCGCGAGCAAATCCTCAACTCCGTGTGGAACTACGACTTCTTCGGCGACGCGCGCACGATTGACACCCACGTGAAAAATATGCGCACAAAGCTCGGCGCGTGCGGCGAGCTGATAAAGACGGTGCGCGGCCACGGCTACAAGCTGGAGGAATGAAAAAGAAGCCGCGCCTCGGCCTGAGCGCCAAGCTCTGCGTGGCCATGACGCTCGTGCTGCTCATAAACCTCGCGCTTGTGTGGGCGTTTGGCGGCATTTTCTTGGAAGACTACTACGCGAGGCACAAAAGGAGCCAGCTTATCAGCGGCTTTGATGCCCTCTACGCGTCCTATTCCACCTACGACCCCGACGCGGCATACAACAGCCTGCGGCAAGCGGAGGAAAAGAATATCCGCGTGACCATATATACGCTGCTGTGCGCGGAATCGCTGCGCAACGAGGGGCTGATGGGCGAGGAATACTACAAGCTGTACGGCGGCGTTATCGGCGAGACGCAATACCTGTTTCTCAGCGAAATTCGCAGGGAAATGGCGGGGCTTTCCGGCAGCATACGCAAGCAGAGCGACAGCGCGTATATACGGGCTTTGGTTTCCGCGCTCGGCGATTCGCCGTCCGCGCTTGTGAGCGACGAGGGCGGAGACGGCGCTTTCGGCCCTTCCCGGGGATTCGGCGCGGCGCAGACGCAGACGCAGACGCGCCTGACGCTGTTCGGCAGGTTGGATAAATACACCTACGCGCTCATGCAGATACCCATAGAGTCCGTGTCGGAGTCGGCGCGGCTCGCCACGCGCTTTTCCCTGCTCGCGGGGCTGATTGCGCTTGCGGCGGGCTTTGTGGCGGCCATAGCGCTTTCGGTGCTCTTCACGCGCCCCATAAAGCAGATGCGGGCTGTGGCGGGCAACTTGGCGCGGCTGGACTTCTCGCGCCGCGTGGCGGCTACTTCGCGCGACGAATTGGGCGAACTGGGGCGCAGCATAAACGCCATGTCCGACGCGCTGCAAGATTACACGCAGGAGCTTTACGGCGCTAACGAACAGCTGCGGCGCGACATAGAGGAGCGCGCGAGGGCCGAGCAGGCGCAAAAAGCCCTTGTATCCAACATCTCGCATGAGCTGAAAACGCCCATATCCATTATCTCCGGCTACGCGGAGGGTTTGAAATACGGTATTGCCGCCGATGAGAAAACCAGAGACGAATATTGCGACGCCATATTGGAAGAAAGCCGCAGCATGACGCATTTGCTGCAAAGCCTGCTGCGTTTGGCGCGGCTGCAAAGCGGGCGCGTCGCGCCGGATTACGCCGATGTGGACTTAGGGGCGCTTGCCGAACGGATGCTCGCCTCGCTTTCGCTGCAGCTGCGCCAAAAAGGCATTGACGCGAAAGCGGAGCTGCGCGAAGACCGCATGGCGCGCGCCGACCGCGACGGCTGCGAGCAGGTGCTGCGCAATTACCTCACCAACGCGCTGCGCCATTGCCCCGAAGGCGGGCGCATACGCGTGAGCGTGGAGGTGGCGGGCGGCGGGCGGCTGCGCCTCGGCGTGTATAACTCCGGCTCGCGTATTGACGAAAGCAAGGCGGAGAATATATGGCAGAGCTTCTACCGCGCGGACGAGGGCCGCAGCCGCGACGCGGGCGAAGTGGGCCTGGGGCTTGCCATAGTAAAGGCGCATATGCTCATACACGGTATGCCATTCGGTTTCCGCAATACCGAAGACGGCGTGGAGTTCTACGCGGAGTTTGCCAAGGCGACATAAGAAACAGCGACCCGTTACGGGTCGCTGTTTTATTTCCGGGGGTTCTCGGAGCCGGCAAGGGCCGACCCGGGCTGTTTTTGTTTTGTCTTACTTCGCCTTTACCCTGCGGGTGAGCGCGAATACCACGCAGCAGAGCGTGAGCATGCCGAGAGCCGCGAAGATGAGGAGGTTGTCGCCCGTGGCGGAGGAACCGCCACCTTGAGGCGGGGTGCTCGGAGCGGCGGGGGCATCTCCTTCGTAGATGGTGATTCCGTCAATTTGGAAAGTGGGGTGTGTGGAAACCCCGTCGTTATGACCGTCCCTACTGTCGTTTTCCGTGCCGACACGTACCGTGCGCATGGCACCGAGCGAGGAGGCGAACATGAAGTCGCTTTCGAGCGTGAGGCTGCCCATTTTGTCGCCCGCTTTGCCGTCGGTTTTCAGGGTAAACGTGTAACTCTTAACCTTCGGCGAAATGAGGTAGTTGGCGTAATCGCCGTTGCGGTTGATTACGAAGATTTGCTCCGTGTCGGAACTGACCTTGATGACGAAGGTGTAGACCTTGCTCGCGTCTAATTCGCCCGTTTTGATGTCAATGCCGTCATACCAAGTGACTCTGTTCTCGAACTTGAGGGCGTTGCCGGACTTCACTTCATCGGAGTAGCCGCACGCCTTGAGCCAAGTTGTGCCGGTTTCACCCTGACCGGCATCTATGGCATCTACGATTGCCTGAACCTCCGCCGGGGTCATATCCCACACGATGTCGCCGTCGGCGGCGAGGGTGGGCGCGGCGAACGTGAAGGCGAGAAGGGCGGCGAGGCAGAGGGCGGAGATGAGCTTACGGGTTTTCATTTCGCATTCCTCCTATATTATTGGTTTAAGCCTTGCTCTTACGCACGAGCACCACCACGCCGAGACCCGTCAGGGCAAGCAGGCCGAGAGCCACGAACACGAAGCCGTTATCGCCTGTGGGCGCGCCCGGGCCGGTGGTGGGGGGCACGGAGGGGTCAACCGGCGGGGTGGAGGGGTCAACGGGCGGGGTGGTGGGCGGGGTGGAGGGGTCTGTGCCACCCGGGAGCGGCGGTACATCAGGCACCGATTCAATCGCCGTGACCTTCACGGAGTTGACGATGTAATCGGAGCCGCCGCTACCGCCGAACAGCCCGACGTAGTTAATCCCCTGCGACTGCAAATCGCCGTGCTTAAAGTAGACAGTGAGCGTCACGGTGTCGCCGTCGGCGATAGGCCCGTTGGTGAAGAACGCGGGGATTTGGTATGCGTCGAGGTTGCCGCGGTCTTTCGCCGGGTCCGCGCTGACGAAGTCACCGTCGTAGAAGGGGCCGTTTTCCATGAAGTTTTCGCTGTAACGCACACGGAACGCCGTGGTGCCCGCGCTGGTGACGTTGAACTCCAATTTGTAGGCGCTTCCCACGGTGAAGATGGACGCGTCAATCATCGCGCCGATGTAATTGCCGGGGTCGGAAATGGTGAGCGCGCTACCGAGGTTGAGCGCGGTCTCCGCAGCAGAGGCGGCGGGGACGACGACGAGCAGGGAAAGCGCGAGCGCGAGGACACACGCGAGAGAAAGGACACGTTTCATAAGATTTACCTCCCAAAAATATTAGATGGTACAGCCTGTGCAAGTATATCACGCCTCGCGAGAACAATCCATATAAAAATTAAAGATAATTTTGTATTTATTAAAGATTAGTGGTTAGTTGTCAGTTGTAAGTGGTTAGTGGTTAGTGCCCATAGGGTATAATAGCGCCAAATCCGGAAACCTTGCGTAAACCTTGCGTAATCAAGGGGTAGCGGCAGTACAGAGGCGATACACGCGAGGCTTAGAGGGAAACTCTGCGTAATCAAGGGGTAGCGGATATGGCGTTATCTTTCTCCACTCTTTTCCAACTCAAAACGAGGGGTCGGTTTTTCGGATTGGCAGGCTTGGCGTGATATTGACGCTAAAACCGCCCCTCCAAAAAACGAAGGAGGGAACACTATGGGCAAAGTATTGGCAATCTCCAACATGAAAGGCGGCGTGGGTAAGACCATGACCGCCGCGAGCCTCGGCGCGGGGCTTGCAAGGCAGGGCAAGAGCGTACTGTGTATTGACGCGGACGCTCAGCGCTCGCTCACGCTCAGCCTCGGCGTAACCCTGCCGGAGAAGTTCCCCGTTCCGCTTGGCGGGTTGCGGATGAGCTCCACCTCGCGAACGTGAACGTTCGCGGGGACCCCGGGATGTCGCGGGGTGGAGCTCCGGCTTCGTATCTGCCACAAGGTTGCGGCGCTGAAC
>JAIRWH010000042.1 GCA_031253545.1 Oscillospiraceae bacterium | reverse complement strand
AAAAGCCGATTTCGCAGGGGCCGTGTTGTTGCGCCTCTTTTCGCATCGCTAAAAACTCACAATATATTCACAATACATGTATTGACTTTTATTTGCAGGACTTGACAAGCCACTCGCCTTTATGCCACGTTCCGCACAGTTACCCCCCACTTTATACGAAAGCGGGTGCTGCCCGTGAAAAAACTCACTTCACTTATTCTTTCCGCCGTTCTGCTCCTCGCCACGCTTGCCGCCTGCGCGGGCGCGCCGGACGTATCCGGGGCCGGCGGGGCAGCACACCCAAAAACCGCGTTACCGGCGTAATCCGAACCTATGGCACCGCGTATTCGCCGTTTTAACGCTCCATCGGCGCGTTCCAAACGCGGGATAGGTAATCAACCGCACAGTAGGGTTTTATTCAACGTATGCGTCACATCACGGGAGAGGGCTGTTTGTGGGGCGGGAAGGAAGCACATATTTTGCCCTTACCGTTTGTTTTAGCGAAGAGCCTGTTTTCTATTTTATCAGGTCGGCGCTCACAATACCCAAATCGTCCACGCTGTTGCCGCCGTAGTAAGCTATTATAAGGTTCAGTTCCGGCTGGTTCTTGAAAACCGAATAGTCCGCCGCTGCGGAAAGATTGATTGTGAGGGTGTTCGTGCTTGGGTTCCAAGCGGCTTCGCCCGGGCTGATTACGTTGCCGGTAGAATCCAAAATATCTTTTTGGTTCCACCACAGGGAGTTAGCCGGCCCTTGCCAGACAAGCTGCAGTGTGGCGGATGGGGCTTTTGATAATTTCAGGGCGAGTTTCGCGCCGGTTTCTTTCGCCGCGGTTACTTGCGCCGCCGTCAGATTCCATACGGCTTGCTGGGTATTGGTGGTTACCCCGTCTTCCTTGTACCCATACGAATATTTACCCAAGTTTACCGCGCCCGATGGAGGCGAATCGGAGGGCGAGGGGGAGGGCGACGGGGAGGGCGAGGAGGAGGGCGAGGGCGACGGGGAAGGCGAGGTTGAATTGGCGCCGCGAATCAACGCGTCAATTACTTCGGTAAACGCGAACCTGTTTGTTCTCCTATTGAAGAACCCAAACAATTCCGCGCCTTCATAATCCGCAGACGTAACGCCGTTATCCCAAATAAAGCAACGGAAACCTAAACTTTTGGCGTATGAGACGTAATACTCCACCCATGCGGCTCTGGCGTTAGTATTGTTTTTGTGGACCGCGCCGAATTCGCCGATGATAACCGGGATGCCCTTGCTTATGAATTTGTCGTAGGCGGGCCCAAGAGCGTCTTGAACGCCCTTTATGTCTGCCGCGTTTGCCGTGGACCATGTTGATACGCTCCCGGGCTTTGGGTCATAACAGAAAGTGTAGGGAGCATATGCGTGAATGGAAACGACGAGCTTGTTTGCGACCGAATCCCTCGGCAGTGTCAAACCGTTTACGGCGGTGGCGGTTGCCGAGGCGGCGTATGTGCTAATCATCAATACGCGTTTACCGTTGTTGCCGCCGCTGTTTCTCACCACCTCAACAAAGACGGGGTAGTATCTGTTCAGCGCGGCGCGCTGCGCGTCGGTGCCGCCGCTCCATTCTTGCGCGCTATTCGGAACCCTTGGCTCGTTGAGACCCTCGAAGATTAACTTTTCATTGTAGTTCTTAAACCTGTCGGCAATCTGCTCCCAAATTTTCCTGTACGCGTTCAACGAGGCCGTTATCTGCGCTTCCGTGCCCTCAAAGCGCAGCACGTCCCTGTCTGTGCCGTGGCCATGGTATTCATCGTGGTGGGTATCGAGGAGGACATACATATCGTTAGCCACGGCATAGTCAACTACCTCGGCAACCCTCTCCATCCAGTCGGAGCGAATAATGTAGTCCGGCGCGCCGTTTGCCGCATTAAACCACGAGACGGGAATCCTTATGGCGTTGAAGCCCGCGGCTTTCACGGCGTCTATATTTGCCCTTGTGGTGGCGGGGTTGCTCCAAAAGGTCTCCATTGTCTGAACAGTTGAGTTGGCGGGCAACCGGCCCTCGCCGAAGTCGGTGGCTTCAAAAGAGTTGCCCAAGTTCCAACCGATTTTTATTTCAGACACCAATTGTGCGGCGGTTATATCCCTAAACGGCTTCGGCTCATTCGGAACAGCGGACGGCGACGGAGACGGCGGCGAACTCCGGCTTGGGTCCGGCGGCACCGCGCTCGGTCCTTGCGAAGATACATCCGGGCTTGGCGAGGCGGCGCTTGGGTCTTGAGAAGGTGTACCCGGAATTGGCGAATCATCGCTTGGATACGGCGAATCGGTATCCTGCCCGGAAGAAGGTGTGCCGGGTTCCGGGGAGTTTACGCCCGAACTTGAAGAAGGCGCGCTCGGGTTTGACGGAGACGCGCTGTTTCGCTGCGCTCCGGAGTCGGGGGAATCTGTTGGGTCGGGTGTGCCGCAAGCCGCGAGGGACAGCGCGAGAATCGCCGCCATGCCAACGGAAACGGCTTTTTTCAACAATGTCATTTTATACGCTCCTTCTTGAAATATATTCTGGCCGGTTAGGTCTGTGTGATTATATAACAATGCGCCAACGCAACGCAAGCGGAAAACTCTCTTGGGCGGCGGACAATCGCGCTCACCGCAAAAAGTCCGTCAGCCCGAAGGGCACGGCCTGTTTTCAGGTTGCGGCGCGTATGCGTGTCCTCGGTTCTTGACGCGCGCAACGCCGCGCGCCTGACTTGTTATACATGAAGTTCCTTTGGTTTTCTCCGCTCTGGCAATTAGGGCAAGAACGCTTCGGTGATGATGTGGCAGCCAACAACCATATCCCCCACTCACGTGGCGCGCCGGTCTTCGTTGCCCGTTTGTACGGCTATATTGATACCATATCCCCACTCACGTGGCGCGCTGTTATGTTTCGCGTAATAGCTCCCCGTCTCCTAACAACCGAAAACTAAAACGCGGAGGGACGGGGCTGACGTGACGGCAACCCATTTGGAAAAGGGCGGCGAAACGAAAACCGGCATAAAAGCCGTCGCGTCTGTCGGTGAGAAAAACAGGCGGGTATAAAAGGCTTATCGGGGCGCTCGGCGAAATCGGGGTCAACGCGGAAACACCGGGCGCGATAAACTATACGCGGTCTAATTTTACCGCCTTTCCCGCGCGGAAGAAGTACACCCACATTTCCGGCTCGCGCGCGCCCGTCATGGCTTCCACGGCTTCGGCGTATATTTCAAGCTGCCGCCTGTGCGCCTCCGCGTCGGCGCGGCGCGTGTCCTTGAAGTCGAGTACCGCCCAGCCGCCCCCGTCCCTGAAAAAGCAGTCTATCACGCCTTGGAGCAGTATTTCGTCGTCCACACCCGCGGCCTCGCGCGGCAGCAGCGTGTCCGCCCTGCGAAGCAGCGAAAACTTCGTTTCGCGGTAAAGTTCGGGGGCGGCAAGCGCCCTTCTGCCCGGCACCGAGGCGAAGAACCCCGCTATGGCGCTCTCGTCGGCCTCACGCGCCTGCGCGGGGGTGATGAGGCCGTTCTTTGCCAAGGCATCTATCTCCGCTCGCGCTTGCGAAGCCGTCATGGCGCGAAAGGGTATATGCTGCATACACGCGTGCATGGCTGTGCCGCGTTGCGCCGCCGCCGCGCCGGGGTCGCCGTCGGAAAGGCTCGGCAGCGGGAAGTCATAATCGCCGCCGTCGCCCGCGCGCGTGTCTTCGAGCGCCTCCGCGTCACGGTACCTGCCCTTCATCTCGCTGTATGTCATCTTGCTCGGCAGCGCGGAAGCCGGCGACGGCGGGAGCGCGCGGCGGGGCGGGGCGGCGGGGCGGGGCGGCGGGGCGGGCGCGTCTTCGCTCTCTCGCGCGCCGGCATCCACGATATGCACACGCGCTATCCGCTCTTCGGAGTCGAGCATAACGCCCGGCCAATCCGCCCAACACAGGCCGCTTTGCGGCGAGGGCGGCGGAAAACCGGCCTTTCGGAGCGCGGCTTTTCCCAGGCGGGCGGCGGGAGACTTTTCCGCGTGGGAGAGTATGAGTTTCCTCTTTGCGCGCGTCATGGCCACATACAGCAGCCTCAGTTCCTCGGCCTTCGTTTCCCACTCGATTTGCCGGGAGAGCACATGATACGGCGGCGTGGGAAAATGTGAAACGCCGTTTGTGCCCGTGAGGCCGAGTCCTTTTTCCGCGTGGGCAAGGACGCGCGCGCGGGAATCCGTGAGGTTGAAACGCTTGCCCATGTCCGCCACCACCACCAAGGGAAACTCCAAGCCCTTTGCGGCGTGGACGGACATAATCCGCACGGCGCCCGGCGGCGCTCCCGGCGGCTCGTCCGATTCCCTGCCCGCTTCCAGCCAGCGCAGGAAACTCGGCAAGTCGGGCGCGTTCGAGCTTCGTATGAGCGCGCCGAAGCGGGCAAGCTCGGATTCGCCGTCGGCGTACATATCGCGCATACCCGTTTGCGCGTCAATGCGCGCGGCTAATTTCCACACGGGTATCTCCGGGGCCAAGAAACGCCACTGCGCCATGTCCGCGAGGAAACGTCCCGCCTTTTCGCCGCCATGCGCCCTCACGCAGGCATACAGGCTGCCGGGCGACACGGCGCGCAGCGACGCCAGCTCCGAAGGCGTAAACGCGTATACGGGGCTGCGAAGCACGGCGATGAGCGGCATATCCTGCGTGGGATTGTCTATCACGGTCAAAAACGCCCGCATGGTTTGCCGCGCCGCGCCGCGCGCCCCATCGCCGCAAACCGCCCCCAAACCCTCCGCTTTCAGCGCGTCGCGGTAAAAGGCGGCCTTCCCTCGCGGCGCGCGCAGCAGCACGGCGCAGTCTTCCGGCCTGTATTCGCCGCCGCGGGTCAGCTCGCGCAGTCTGCGGGCCACGCTTTCGGCCTCCCTCGCGCAGGAAGCCTCAAAGCCGTCTTCCGGGCCGCCGCCCGTCATGAGCCATTCCACGTCCGGCCCCGTTTCTCCCTCCGCGCCCGCCAGGAGCGGCCGGGCGTACCCCACTTCCGAACTGTCTTTATCCATGATTTTGCCGAACACACAGTTCACGGCGTTTAATATGGCGGGGCATGAGCGGAAGTTGTGCGAAAGGTTGATTACCGTGCCGCCGCGCAGGGGGAGCTTTTCGTATTTTTCCTTGAATATGGAAGGCTCCGCCATCTGGAAGCGGTATATGGATTGCCGCAGGTCGCCCACATAGAACGCGTTGCGCCCTCCGCCCGTCAAAAGGTTCACAATCTCGTCCTGGCGGCGGTTTATGTCTTGGTATTCGTCTACCAGCACCTCCGCGTAGCGGTTTCTCACCGTGGCGGCGACGCGTTCCTCGCGCAGAAGGCGCAGCGCGAACTCCTCCTGGTCGCGGAAATCCATCTGCCGCCGGGAGAGCTTTTCTTGCGAGTAGAGCCGCCCGTAGCGCTTTGCCGCTTTGAGCAGCTGCCGCGCGGCGGGCACGGTCGCTTTTGTGTAGCCCTCGGCCTCTTCGGCGCTCACCGCGTATATGTCGCCGAGTTTATTTGTAAAGTCCTTCCACCTTTTGCGCGTGTCTTGCACCGCTTCTTTCTCCGCGTTGTTTAGGGTGCCCTTCCGGCGACCCGCGCTTTGGTGCTCCGTGGCGAATATCGCCTCGCGCAGTTTGTCCCAGCCGAAGGCGGCGGCCCGCCGCAGGCGCAGCGCGTTTTCCGCGTCGGCCATGAGCGCCTCGGCGTAGTTGGCTTTCAGCGCCTCGTCCGTAATCGCCCCGGCCGTGCGGCGCAGCTCGCGCGCCCGAAGCCTTGTCTGCTTGCGTACCCACACGCCCAGGGCCTTTTCCCAGTTTTTGCGCTTGAAGCCCTCCGCGCAGCGGCGTTTCCACTCGTCGGCGTCGGGGAATACGCGCATCTTTTCGTAAGCGTCCGTCACCAATCTTTCCACGCGCTCGTCGCCGCGCATATCCAAGCCCATCGCGAGCAGCTCCTCATAGCCGCCCGCGTATATTTCCTCCATGAGCTTATCCAGGGCGCGGCGGCTCATGAGCGCCACGCGCGCGTCGTCCGCCGTGGTAAGCCCCTGCGGCAGCCCGAACGCCGCGCCGAACTCGTGATACAGCTCTAAGCAAAACGCGTGGAGCGTGCCTATAAAAGCGCCGCGCGAAGCCGCCGCTTGCGAGCGCAGATGCGCGTTGCCGGGATTTGCCGCGAGTTCGCTTTCCAAACGGGCGAGCAACCGTTCGCGCATTTCGCCCGCCGCCGCGCGCGTGTATGTAATCAGCAAAAACTCCGTGATGTCGCGCCCTTCGAGCAGATAGCCCGTCACGCGCTCCACAATCACGCCCGTCTTGCCCGCGCCCGCCCCCGCGGACACAAGCACGGGCATTTGGCGGGTTTGCGCGGCCCACAGCTGCTGCCTCGTCATGGGGGCGCGCCCCCTTCCGCTTCTAACTTTTCCCAAAAATCCGCCGCGTCCAGCTTCGGCAGATATTCGTAAGCGTCCGGCCCGCCGCACCAGGGGGCGAAGTCGCAATATCGGCACGCGTTGTCTTCCGAGCTTCTGCCGACGGGCGTCGGGCTCACGTCCCCGCTCTGCAACGCCCGCGCCGCTTCCGCCACGCGCCTGCCCACATGCCTGTCTAAAAGCGCGAACTGCTCGCCCGTGGCCGTGTGCAGTTTACCCGTATATACCGGAGCGCCGAAGGCGGGGTCTTCCATGGCGCGCGCCACGTCTTCGGTGCCTAACGCCACCCCGCTCCGCTGCAGTTTTTTCCGCCTTTCCTCATCCGCCCCGCTCTCTGTGAGCGGCCTGCGGGAGAGCGGCAGCCTATACGACGCGGGCACGTTCATAAACGCCGCCGGCTTCGCGCCTTCGCCCGCCTGCCCGGAGAGCCGCGCGCCTTCGCCGGTCAAGGCGGAAAGGTAGAGCGCGAGCTGCATTTGCGAACCCTGATACAGGCCGCCGTAGTCCACCTCCGCGTCGCCCGTCTTGTAATCCGCCGCGCGCGCGTACAGTTCGCCGCTTTCGTTGCGCCAGACGTCCACGCGGTCTATCACACCGTTTACGCACACGGAAAAGCGCCCGGTTCGCGGCGAGGGGTAGCTGAAAGGTTTTTCCGTCTCTCGCACCCGAAAGCGCGAACGCCTCATTTCCCTATATACGTCCGTCGCCGTGCCGCTCGCGCTTTCGGCTATTTCCCAAAACAGGCGCTCAAAACGCTTGCCCTGCCCCTTAAAGCCTTGCAGCGTAACCCGCGCGTATTCGTTCGCCGCTTCCCGCGCCGCCCTCGCCGCGCCGTCTTCGCCTTCGTCCGGGTGCGCGAGCAAATACATGAGCGTCTTTTGCAGCACCTCATGCACAAACCTGCCCCGGTCAAAACTCTGAAACGCCTTCTCCGGCCTTGCGGCGGCCTTCATGCCGTAACGCAGGAAAAACGCGAGGCGGCAGGAAAACAGGCTTGTGAGCTTGGAGGCCGAGAGCGCGATGTTGGCGGTGTACAGGCTTTCCACGGCCTGCGGGTCGAGGGGTTCGCTCAGGTGTTCGTATCGCCGCTCCGGCGTTTCGCGCGGCGCGTATTCGGTGAAACCCCCGCCCGGTTCCCCATAAAACATGGGGGCGGCGCGCAGGCGGCCGTCTTTTTCCCTGTGCGCCGTGAGCAGCAGATATTCGCGCGGCAGCGCCAACGCGGAACGCAGGTCGAGCAGCGCGCGTTCGGCGCGAAGGCGCGAATCCGGCGGCATTTCCGCCCCCGCCGCTTCCAGCGCGACCCTTTCCTCTTGCGAAAACAGGGTGACCTGAGGGGCGACGGGCGGCATTGTCTCCGCGCGGCAGCCGCAAATCGCCAGCGCGCGCAGGCGCGTCTTGCGTAGCCGTCCGGGGGTGCCCACCGTGACCCTGTCCAGCGACGGCGGTATGGAGCCCACGGAGTATGCCCCCGCAAGCAAAAGCAGCCAGTCGGTCAGCTCCGGCAAGGTGAGCCTTTCTTCGCCGAGCAGGGCGGCGCATTGCCGCAGGCCTTTGCCGAATATCGCCCAAAGCTGTCTCGTCTCCTCCGCCGCCTTCATCTCCCCGCTCGCTCGCAGGCGCTGTGAGATATGCCTGAGCGAGCGGTCCGCCCTTGTTTTCGCAAGATACGCCGCGATTTTCGCGCAATGCTCCCGCGCCGCGGCCTCGCCTTGGTTTTCCAGTTCGCGCAGCGGCTCCCGCAGCAGCAGGCGCGACATATTGATTGCCCGCAGCCGCCGCTCCCCCTCCGCGTCGCGGGGCGCGCCGTAGCCGCCGGGGGGCATTTGCCAGGGCTGCCCGCTTTCCCAAAGCTCCTTGCCGGGTTTCCATACGCGCATATAATTTTCCAGCTCGTCGGCGAAACGCGGCGGCACCCGCGTAAGACCCGAACGCAACAGGGTGAGCACGTCTTCCTCGCGCCAGCCATACCGCGTAACATTCACGGCGGCGGCAAGCGCCCTCGTGAGCGGGCGGGGCGCGAACGCGTCGGTGGAATCGGTAAACACGGGTATGCCCGCGCGCTCCAATTCGGTCTCGGCAAGCGGGCCGTATTCCTCCGCCTCCGGCAGCAACACGGCTATATCGCGGAAGCGCAAGCCTTTTTCCGCCACCCAGAAGGCAATCTCGTCCGCCGCGCATTGCAGTTCCTCGCCCGCCGAGCGGCACACGGCGCGGCGCGTTACGGGCAGCGGGGCGGGTTCGCGGCGCAGCACCTTCACCTCCGTGTCGGCAAGCCCCCGCGCCAGTTTGTGCGCCGCGCGCGCGGTCACACCGTAAAACGGGTCGGCGTTGTCGCCGGTAAACGTTACCGTCAGGCCGCGCCCGCGCGCGGCGATGGCGCGGAGGGCGCGGTTTTCCTGCGGCGTAAACGTCACATAGCCGTCGGCGTAGACCCTTTTGTCCCGCGCGTAGTCGCCTTCCTCCAAAAGCCGCGCGGCAAGCTCCGTTTTGTCGCGGCGCTCCAAGCCGCTGCGCGCGGCTATGTCGTTGTAGGCGGAGAGCAGCAGCGCCAGCTCGTTCAGTTTTTGCCTCGCCGGGTCGGCGGCGTGCCTTGCCGCCTCCGTGAGCGTGGAGACGGATATGCCGTATCGCTCGCAGTCGCTTGCCGCCGCGACAAGCGTTTTGCAAAACTCCGGGCCGCCCGCGGCGCGTCTGAAAAAGCTCAAACCGTCGGCGGCTTGCCTTACGGCAAGGTGCATGGTCAAAAGCCGCCCGCCTTCGTCCATAAACTCGCCGCACCCGCCGGACGCGGCGAGCACACGGTCGGCAAGGCGGGTAAACGTGAGCACTTCCGCGTGAAGGCAGATTCCCGCCCCGCCTTCTTTTGCCAAAAGGCGCTCGCACTCGTGCGAAAAAGGTTCGGGCGTGAGCCAAATCAGCCCCGTTTCGCCTTTTTCGGCGCGGCGCAGTATATCCCGCAATATCGCGGTCGTCTTGCCGCCTTGCGGCAGGGCGAAAAGCAACGTCAGCACCTTGCGGCTCCCCGGCGCGAAAAAAGGGCGTTGGCGGAGGGGACAGGATTCGAACCTGCGCGGGCTTGCGCCCAAACGGTTTTCAAGACCGCCCCGTTATGACCGCTTCGGTACCCCTCCAAAAATCCGCGTCACATACTCTTGGACAATATATTCAAGGCGAGCGTAACAACAATAAACCCGATAGCCACCCATTTGGTCATCTTCGTCAGGCGCGCGTCAAACGACCTCGCCTTGTTCTTGGCCATGAACGTGTCCGCCACGCCGGCGATTGCGCCCGACAGCCCGGAGCGCTTGCCCGATTGGAGCAGCACCACGGCGATGAGAAACAGCGAAGCCAAAACCTGCAACACAACGAACACTATGCTTGTGGTATCCATATTCGCAAATCACCCTCGTTCGCAGAATTGATAACATTCTAACCCATTGGCGCGCCGCTGTCAAGCGGAAAACCGAAAAACTCCGCGCCGCGCTCCGCTGTTCGGCGGCAGCGCCGCAAGGGAGTTGTCGCGGACGCGGAAAGATGCCTTCGCGCCCGCTCCGGCTTCGCCGTCTTCGCGGAAGGGGTAATCGCCCGTGACCGCGCGGGTTCGGGCGATACCCCGGGTTCGGGCGGCGCGCCGCCCTTTGCGGGCGGCGTTATATTCATGGCGCGGGGTAAACCCTTAAAGCGGCGCTCCGCAGCCGCCGCAAAACCTTGTGCCCGAAGGGCTTTCCGCGCCGCAGGCGGCGCATTTGGCAGTTTGCGGCGGCGGCGGGGGCGGCGGCGCGGTCATATTGTTGCCGCAGTTATTGCAGAAGCGCACGGACGGCTGGTTTTTCGCGCCGCAGCGGGCACATTCGCGCATTTCCATGGAAGCGCCGCAGTTATTGCAAAACTTCCCCGCGCCCGCCGGTTTGCCGCAGGCGTGGCAGACCGTGGAAGCCTGCTCGATACTACCCTGCCACACCACCGCCCCTTGGCCGGCTTGCTCGATATTGCGCTTCATGGCCTGCGCGTGGGCTTGGGCTATCTGCACCTGTTGGCGCGGGGCGCACTTGACGCAGAGCGTGGCGTCTTCGTTCCAGCACTGGTCGCAGACATATTTATTGCAGGCCTGGCAGCGGCGGAAATGTTCCCGCGCCTCGTTCTGGCAACGCTCAAACGCCTTTTCATGCTCTTTGAGCCATTCGGGCGATTTGCCTTCAAAGCGCTGCGAGAGCACGTCGCTGCCCCGCGAGGCCGCGGAGCCGAACTTGTTGCCCTTGGTGCCGAGCAGGCTGCCGGCTATGCTCGCGCCTTGCCCCAGGCCGCGCAGCAGACCCTTCTTCTTATAGGTTTCGCTCTGCACGAAGCTCGATTTATACCCGTCGCCGCAGACATCGCAGCAGAAGGTGAACTGAAAGCCCGCGTCGGTGGATTCGTCTTTGTAGTTGCGGGTAAACGCTTGCAGCATGGTCACACCGCGCCCTTTCTCATATTGTTTATCTGTTTCTTTGCCTTCTTGATAATCTTGCCGCACGCCATGCACTTGGTCACGTCGAAGAACTGCGGTTCCCCGCAGCGTTTGTTTTCGCAGCGAATCATCACCGAGCGCCCGCAAAAGTCGCACTTGTCCGCCCCCGCGAAGGTGGGGTTGCCGCAATAAAAACAGGGCACCATGAGCTTCCTGCCGCAACCGGGGCAAGCCTCGCCGCCGCGCTCGACGGGTTTCATGCAGTTAGGGCAACGAAAGCCAAACGGCGCGCGGCTGCCGCACTTCGGGCAAACGCGGCTGTCTTTTTCCACCAATTCGCCGCATTGCGCGCAGGGCTGCTTATATGTGGCCATGCCGCCGGCCTCCTTTTTTCGCCGCGCCTCGCGAGAGCGCGCCGGGTCTTCCGAATAAAGCGTTCACCATTGCCGATAACCTCCCGTTCCCGTTTTGCCGCGCCGCGCGCGTCAAGCGCGGACGCTCCTTGCACATTATGCGCCACAAAGGGAAAAATGTCAACCCGCGACAAGCGACGAACGGTTCCCGCTCCCGTCTCCCCCGCTCCCGCCTCCCCCGTCTCCTAACCCCTAACCACTAACAACTAACCACTAACAACTAAACGCGCCGCAAGCGCGTTTCCGCCCCGTGTTGCAATCGAAGCCGAAAACGCCTATAATAGAAGGCAGGGGACTTCCGCTTGCCGATAGGGGGGCGGTTCCCGCTTGTTCTTGACGGGAAGGAGGTGGGGGCGCTGAGGTTGCGCGGACTCTTTGCTTTTCTGACTGTCGCCGCTTTGCTTTCCGCATTGCCGCCGGCCCTCGGCGCTTTGCGGGAGTTGCCGGGCGCGTCCGCGCCGCTCTTCACGTCGTATCGGCAGATACCGGGCGTTACCGACGAGGAGCGGGCGGCCATTGAGGCGTTGCAAAGCCGCGTTGACGTTTTCACATACGGCATACTCACCGGCACGGAGGCGTTTATCGCGGAAGACGGCAATGTGGGCGGCTTCGCGCGCCTGTTTTGCGAATGGATGTCGGAGCTGTTCGGCATACCGTTCGAGCCTCGGCTGTACGAATGGAGCGACTTGGTGGCGGGGCTGGAAGACGGGAGCGTGGACTTCACCGGCGAACTGACCGCCGACGAGGGGCGCACCAACCCCGCCGACCCCGCCGTGAAACCCTATTACATGACCGATGCCATTGCCGAACGCGCCCTCGTAATGATACGCCTTTACGGCGGCACCCCGCTCTTTGACATCATGGCGGCGCGAGCGCCGCGTTACGCCTTCTTCGGCGGCACCACCACCATCAACGCCGTGGCCGCCGCAACGCCGGGTCCCTACGAGTCCGTGTATATAGACAGCTACGAAGAGGCCCACGCCCTCCTTGTAAGCGGCGCGATAGACGCGTATATCGGCGAGAACACGGACGAGGCCGGTTTCGACATATACGGCGACACGGTCACGGAAATGTATTACCCCTTGGTCTACACGCCCGTGTCGCTCTCCACGAAGAACCCCGACCTGCGCCCCGTCATCTCCGTCATGCAAAAGGCCTTATACGGCGGCGCGGACCGCCACCTCACGGAGCTGTATAACGCCGGCGAATACGAATACAAAAAGCATAAGCTCTTCACGCGCTTTACCGCCGGGGAATTGGCCTATCTGCGCGACGCGGGCGCCGTGGGCGTGGCGGCGGAATACGACAATTACCCCATGAGTTTCTACAACGCCTACGACAAAGAGTTTCAGGGCATCGCCATTGACGTGATGCGCGAGATTACGGCCTTCACGGGGCTTGCTTTCGAGCTGCACAACGACAGCAGCGCCGAGTGGGTGGACATACTCGCCATGCTTGAGCGGGGCGAGGCGGCCATGATTACGGAACTTATCCGCACACCGGAGCGCGAGGGGCGCTTCCTCTGGCCGGAAAGCTCGATATTGACCGACTATTACGCGCTTTTATCCAAAACGGAGTACCGCAACATCAGGGCAAATGAAATCCTCTACATGACCGTGGGCATTGTGGACGGCTACGCCCAGGCCGAGGTGTTTCGCAACTGGTTCCCCGACCACAAGCACACGGTGACCTACGATAACTACGCTTCGGCCTTCGGCGCTTTGGGGCGCGGGGAAATCGAACTTGTTATGGCCAGCCAAAACCAATTGCTTGTGCAGACAAATTACCACGAGCTGCCCGATTACAAGGCGAATATCGTGTTCGATTACCCTTTTGATTCCACTTTCGGTTTCAATATAAACGAGGGTACGCTGTGCGCCGTAATAGACAAAACGCTCCGCGCCGTGGACACAAAGAGCATCGCCGAGCAATGGACGCGCAAGACTTACGATTACCGCGTGAAGTTGGCGCAGACGCAGCGCCTGTGGCTTGCGGGCGCGTCGGCGCTGCTGCTGTGCGTGGTGGGGCTTTTGGTGTATATCTTCCGCAAGAAGCGCCACGAGGGCAAACGCCTGCAAACGCTTGTGGACGAACGCACCACGGAGCTTGAGGCGCAAAAGGAGGAGGCGCGCGCCGCCAACGCGTCCAAGTCCATATTCCTCGCCACAATGTCCCACGAAATACGCACGCCGATGACGGCAATCATCGGCATGACCGCGATTGGCATCAAAACTTCCGACATCGCGCGCAAAGACTACGCGCTCGCCAAGATTGAAAGCTCCTCGCAGCATTTGATGGGGGTAATCAACGATATACTCGATATGTCGAAAATCGAGGCGCACAAGCTGGAGCTTTCCGAAACGGAGTTTGAGTTTGAGGGGCTGTTGCAGCGGGCCATGGACCTAATCGCCCCGCGCGCCGAGGAGAAAAGGCAGCGTCTCACGCGCGACACAGACGCCGCCATACCGCCCGTGTTAATCGGCGACGACCAGCATTTGGCGCAGGTGATTACCAACTTCCTGAGCAACGCCGTGAAGTTTACCCCGGAAGAGGGCTCCGTGACGCTGGGCGCGCGCCTGCTCGGCGAAGAGGGCGGCGTGTGCGTTTTGCGCGTGTGGGTCACGGACACGGGCATCGGCATAACCCCCGAAGAGCAAGACAGGCTATTCCGCTCATATGAGCAGGCCCGGGCGGACACATCGCGCAAATACGGCGGCACAGGGCTGGGGCTGGCCATATCCAAGAGCATAATAGAGCTCATGGGCGGTCATGTCGAGCTGGAATCCGCGCCCGGCGAAGGCTCCACCTTCGCGTTCACGTTTAAGGCGCGGCGCGGCGCGGAGGGGGCTTCGACTTTCACGAAAACGCTCGGCAACGAAGGCGCGGGCGAGGTGTTTGAGGGGTGCAGGATACTGCTCGCCGAAGACGTGGACATCAACAGGGAGATTGTATTGGCAATCGCCGAACCGTTGCTGCTGAAGGTGGACTGTGTGGAAAACGGCGCCCAGGCGCTGATTATGTTTGAGCGCGCGCCGGAAGATTACGACATGATATTGATGGACTTGCAAATGCCGCAAATGGACGGCTTTGAGGCCACGCGCAGAATCAGGGCGTTAGAGTGTGAAAAGGCCAAGACCGTGCCCATTATCGCCATGACGGCAAACGTGTTTCGCGAGGACATAGAGAAATGCTTGGAGACGGGCATGAACGGCCACATCGGCAAGCCGTTTGACCCGGGCGAGTTCTTCGAGGCGCTACGCAGGTTTTTA
>JAIRWH010000024.1 GCA_031253545.1 Oscillospiraceae bacterium | reverse complement strand
GATTACGCCGTCGCATGCGGCAAGGGCGTTGATTGTGAGCAGGTTAAGCGACGGGGCGCAGTCCACGACTACATAATCATACAACGGCCTTACTCCGTCAACGTACCGCCTGAGCACACCCTCCCTGCCGATTAGCCCGGCGAGGGCGACTTCCAATCCCGCGAGGGTGTTGTCGGAAGGGAGTAGGTCAACGCCCTCGCCGTGGCGGATGATACCTTCTCCTGGGGAGATGCCTTGTTCATTGACAACGCGCGGCAGCAGAGTGGCAAGGGTAACGGGGAGCTTCTCCGGCAGGGTTACGCCGAGGCTGAGCGTGAGCGAGCGCTGAGCGTCCGCGTCAATACACAGTACGCTCTTGCCCTGCCTTGCAAGCCCCGCGCCGAGGCTCACGGCGGTCATGGTCTTACCCACGCCGCCTTTCATGTTGGAGATTGCGAATACTTTGCCCATAGTGTTCCCTCCTTCGTTTTTTGGAGGGGCGGTTTTAGCGTTAATATCACGCCAAGCCTGCCAATCCGAAAAACCGACCCCTCGTTTTGAGTTGGAAAAGAGTGGAGAAGGATAACGCCATATCCGCTACCCCTTGATTACGCGGGGTTTTCGGATTTGGCGTTATTATACCCTATGGGCACTAACCCCTAACCACTAACAACTAACCACCAACCCGAAGCACACAAAGATTTAACAGTTTCTTAACAGTATATTCCGGTGAAGTCTGGTATAATTGCTCCGTGGCGGCCTTGCCGCGAATATACGCAAAGGGGTGGTGCGCCTTGGTTCGGGTGCTTATCGGGTCTAAGGGCTCCGGGAAGACTAAGCAGATGATTGACATGGTAAACGGCACCGTGGAGCGGACTGACGGCGCGGTGGTCTGTTTGGAGCACGGCAAGAGCCTCACTTTCGATGTGGCATACGGCGCGCGCCTCATAGACACCTCGCCCTACGACATCAGGAGCTACCAAGTGTTGCGCGGCTTCATCACGGGTCTGTATGCCGGTAACTACGACATCGGCGACATTTTCATAGACAGCTTACTCAAGGTGGCGGGCAACTCCGATATGGAGGAATGCGGCAAGTTCCTTTCGTGGTGCGAGCGGTTCGGGGAAACATACGGCATCTCTTTCACCGTCTCTATCAGCGCGCCGGCGGAAAGCGCGGCGGAAAGTGTGAGGAAATATATAAGCTGAAAGCCCCGCGCCGCCTTGCCGCCTTCGCCGTCGCGCTCGCCCTTGCCGTTTCGTTCCCGCCGCCGCGCCTGTTTCCCGCCCGCGCCGCCGACACCCGGGGCGAGTTTCGCGGCGTATGGGTCGCCACGGTCATTAACCTCGACTATCCAAGCCGCCCCGGCCTCACCGCCCCGGAGCTGAAAGCGGAGGCGGATGCCATTGTTTCCGGCGCGGCGGCGGCGGGGTTTAACGCCGTCATATTGCAGGTGCGCCCATTGGCGGACGCTTTCTACCGCTCCGACATATTCCCCGTTTCCCAATATATTACCGGCACGCAGGGCGAAGCCGCGCCCGACGGCCTTGATATATTGGCTTACTTCACGCAACGGGCGCACGAAGAGGGCGTGCAGCTCCACGCCTGGGTCAACCCCTTCCGCGTGGCCCGCAACGCCGCGGACTTTGCCGCCTTGGCAAGCGGGCACCCCGCCCTGCTGCACCCGGAATGGCTTATCGCCCACACCGACGGGGCTTATTACTTCGACCCCGGCAACCCCGACGCGCGCGAATTGGTTGTGCGCGGGGTACGTGAGATTGCGGCGAATTACGATGTGGACGGGGTGCATTTCGACGATTACTTCTACCCCGGCGCGGACTTCGGCGACGACGCCTCGTTTGAGCTGTACGGCAAGGGTTACGCCGACCGCGCCAACTGGCGCAGAGACAATGTGAACTCGCTCATCAGGGATACCCGCGCCGCCGTGAGGGCCGTAAAGCCCGGTTGCGTGTTCGGCGTGTCCCCCTCCGGCATATGGGCCAACAATACCACTTCCCCGCTGGGCAGCGCCACAGGCGGCTACGAGTCTTACGTCTCGTCTTTCGCGGATACGCGGCGGTGGGTGAAGAACGAGTGGGTGGACTACATCGCCCCACAACTCTATTGGCAAACGGGGCATAAGACGGCCGACTTCGCCGAGCTTGCCGAATGGTGGGCAAACGTGGCGCGGGGCACAGCCGTGAAGCTGTATATCGGCCACGCCGCGTACTTGGCGGAAAACACGGACCCGCAAAGCCCCTGGGCGGGCACGGGTGAACTTATAGCGCAAATGGAGCTGGGGCGGGAACTGCCGGAGGTGAGCGGCTCCATTCAATTTCGCTGGTCGTTCATCGCCGCGAGCGCCTCGTTGCGCGCCGCGCTCACCACTTTTTTCAATACGCGGCCGCCCGTGGATTCGCCCGCTTCCGGCGCGCCCATGCCTTTGCCGAATGGCGGCTTATCCGTGGGGCGGCCGGGCGCGGACATGAGCGTGGACGAAGACACCTTCTACATTGTGGGGGCGAGCGACCCGGCGCTGCCGCTCACCTGCAATGGCACGGAAGTGGCCGAACGCACGGAGGGCGGTTACTTTGGCCTGTTTGTCACACTCAGGCCGGGGGCGAATACCTTCACGTTCAGGCAGGGCGGCGCGTCGGTGCGGCGCGTCATCACCCTGCGCGCGGGTTCGTCCGCCTCCGCGCCCGCCGTAATGGACAAGGCGGAGATTATCCGGGGCACGGCCTACCCGCTGAGCGAAGACGAAATCTTCACCCCCGGCGCGTCGGTCACATTGCGTTGCGCCGCGCCAATCGGCGCGAAGGTCACGGCGCGTTTCGCGGGCGGCACCATTGAGCTCGCGCCCGCCTCCTCCACCCCGCCGAACGCTTCGCGCATCTACCGCACCAACTACACGGCGCTCGTTATCCTGCCTCACGGCGAAGCGGAGGGCAGGCTTGTGGATATGGGCGCGCCGGTGTATACGATGGAATATAAAGGTATCACAAGCGTGAGACAGGCGGGCGGCAGCATACGCGTGGCGGGGGCGGGCGCGCCCGTGTATGCCGAGGTGACGGCGGAGTCGGCGTTTGTGTATGCCGCCGCCACCACCAACGGCGGGTCTGTGGGCGAGCTCTCGCGCGGCCAGTTCGGCGCCGTGTCGGCCACGGTATCCTCCGGCGCGTGGGTGCGCCTGCCCATGGAACTTTGGGTGCAACGCGCCGACGTGCGTCTGGTCACGGGCCGCCCGGCGCACAAGACGCAGCTTGTGCACGCGAAGTTTACCGCCGATGCCCGGTGGGAATCGCTCGTATTCACGTCAAACACCACGCCGGTCACGGCCGTGACGGTTGAGGCGAACACCGTGACGTTGCGTATTGCCGACGCGGCGGGCGCGCCGGTGCCGTCGCCCTTGCCCGAAGGGTTTATACAAGACGTGCGCGTGACGCAAAGGGACGGGTTTACCATATACGCGCTGACGCTCTCGCGGCTGTATACGGACGGGTTTTTCACCGAGGCGGTGGGCGAGGGGTTCGCGCTGCGGGTGAAGAAACCGTTTACGCAAACGTCGGCGGCTATGCCGCTCGCGGGGCTTACCGTGCTCATTGACCCCGGCCACGGCGGCACGGACACGGGCGCGCCCGGCGCGTACAGCGGCGAGCTTTTGGAAAAGGACATCAACCTTGCCATGGCCAAGAAGCTGAGGCTTGAATTGGAGGCGCTCGGAGCCGAGACGCACCTCACGCGCTCGTCAGACAGAGCGGTATCGCTCTCACAGCGTGTGTTGATGAGTCGGGGCTTGTTGCCGGACCTCTATATCTCGCTCCATTGCAACAGCATGGATTACCATGTGGACGCGTCGAATATTCGCGGGCTTTCCACATACTACCGCCAGAGCCAATCCGCGCCGCTTGCCAAGCTGCTTTACGAAAACGCGCAAACGGCGCTGGGCTTGCGCCAAAGGAACGCCAATCAGGCCAACCTCTATGTGTGCCGCCCCAATTGGTCGCCGCACATCATTGTGGAGGCGGCGTTCTTATGCAACCCGCAAGACTACGAGTGGCTGCTCACGGAGTATGCGCAAAACGACCTTGCCGCCTCGCTCGCGCAATCCGTTCACGAATATTTTACATTATAACCCTTTACCGCGCCGCCGCCGATAAGATATAATAGCGTGAATACGGATACGGGCAGGTGAAAGGCTATGGACTATGTTATCCTCACGGACTCCTCGGCGGATTTACCCTGGGCGCTGTACCGCGAATTAGACATCCCCTTCGTACCCTTCAACATCAACGTGGGCGGCGAAAACCGCTTTGACGATGAGAGCTTCACGCCCGCGGAGCTTTACGGCACGCTTCGCGGCGGCGTGGTGGCCACCACCTCCCAGGTCACGCCGGAGGCGTTTAAGGACTTCTTCACGCCGCGCTTGCGCGAGGGGAAAGACATATTCTACGCGGGGCTCGCCTCCGGCCTATCCGCCACCTACGAATCCGCCTGCGCCGCGCGCGACGAGCTCGCGCCGCTGTATCCCGCAAGCCGCATCGAGGTGGTGGACTCCGCGAGCGTGACGCTGGGGTTGGGCATACTGCTGCACAGGCTTGCCCGGCTGCGCGATGCCGGAGCGCCGTTTGAAGCCTTGCGCGAATACGTGGAACGCAACAAAAATAACATCAACCACCTGTTTACCGTAAACGACCTCATGTTTTTGCAGCGCGGCGGCAGGGTATCCAAAACCTCCGCCGTGGTCGGTTCGCTGCTCGGCATAAAGCCCATGCTCCATGTTACGCCCGAGGGGAAACTCAAAAATCACGGCAAGGTGCGCGGCCGCCGGCAAAGTTTAGTCGCGCTCGCCGAAGAGGCCTCCGCCTGCGCCGTGGGCACGGAGCTGGAATATGTGATGCTCGCCCACGGCGACTGCGAGGAGGATATGCTCGTCACGCTGGAAGAGATGAAAAAACGCTTCACCATAAACCACATCGTCACGCGCAACCTCGGCGCCACCATCGGCGCGCACTCCGGCCCCGGCACCGTGGCGCTTTTTTTCGAGGGCAAACCCAGAATGGAGTAGCGCCCTTCGCGGCTTTCGACGTGACGCGGCAAAGGCGCGTGTTGGGGGAAGGGTCTTGCGTTCGAGAAGGAGCGGCGGCGGTTTTCTGAAACCATATTCGGGTAAGCGCGGCGGCTTGTGGCCGCGCTTGCTCATTTGTTGCGGTGTGGCGGCGGGGCCGCTCGCCGCCTTGTTGTTCAGCCCTTGGCCGTTTACCGGGCAATTCGTGCTGGTGTTTGCGCTCTTCGGCGCGGCCGCCGTGATATACGGCCTGCTCACGTTGCGCTTGCAGCGCCGCGCCCTGCGCGGCAGAACGGAAACGGTCTGCCTTGTCATAAAACGCGCGATAGAGGCGGGCTTCCTGTTGTGGCTGCTGTCTTTCATCGTGGTGGAGCTTATTATCGTCGCCAACCGCCGCCCCACGGCGCAGCCCGGCGCCGATTACCTCATCGTGTGCGGCGCGGGGCTTTCGGGCTACGAGCCGAGCCTTGTGTTCAGCCGCAGGCTCGATAAAGCCGCGCGCTACTACGAGCGCAACCCCGGTGTGGTCGTCATCGTCACGGGCGGGCAGGGCGACGACGAGGTTATACCGGAAGCGGCGGCGGGCGCGGCTTATTTGGAGCGCGAGGGGGTGCCGCCGGGGAATATACTGCAAGAGCCGCTCTCGCGCAACACCACGGAGAACATACGTTTCGCCGAACCCATGATACCCCGCGGCGCGAGCGTGGTGGTCACCACAAGCGAGTTTCACAATTACCGCGCCGTGCGTATTGCCAAAGGGTTAGGATTGGACGCGAGCGGCCTGCCCGCCGAAACGCCGGGGTTTTTGAGCAAGGTTGTGTACACGTTTAGGGAATATTTCTCCGTTATGTTGATGTATTTGGGAAGATGAAAGCAGGTGGCGCGGCATGACAGACAAACTCGGCGCGGCCATGGAGCGGTATCGCGCCCTGGAATCGGAGCTTGCCCTTCCGGGGCTTTACCGCGAGCCGGACAAAATGGCGCGGCTGCTCCGCGAGCAAAAAGAGCTTGCCCCCATAGCGCGGGCGGTGGACGCGATTGAGGCGGCGCGGCGCAGAGCGGGCGAGGCGGCCGAGCTGCTCTCCCACCCCGAACTGGGCGAGCTGGCGCAAGAGGAGCAAAACGCCGCCCGCGCGGACATCGAACGCCTCACCGCGCAGCTGCAAGAGCTGCTGTTGCCGCGCGACCCGGCGGACGAGAAAAACGTAATCTTGGAAATCCGCGGCGGCACGGGCGGCGAGGAAGCGGCGCTCTTCGCCTCGGCGCTCTGCCGTATGTATACGATGTACGCCGAGCGTATGCGTTGGAAGACGGAATACTTAGCGCAGAATATCACGGAGTTGGGCGGCGTGAAGGAGGCTATCATGCTCATAAGCGGCAAGGGGGCGTATTCGCGCCTGAAATACGAGGGCGGGGTGCACCGCGTGCAGCGTGTGCCGGAAACGGAGTCTTCCGGGCGCGTGCACACCTCCGCCGCCACGGTGGCCGTGTTGCCGGAGGCGGAGGATGTGGACGTGGAACTGGACATGGGCGAGCTTCTCATAGAAACCTGCCGCAGCAGCGGGGCGGGAGGGCAACATGTGAACAAGACCGAGAGCGCCGTGCGCGTGGTGCATAAGCCCACGGGCATGGTGGTGGAATGTCAGGACGAGCGCAGCCAGCACAAAAACAAAGAGCGCGCCTTGAAGATACTGCGCTCACGCCTTTTGGAGAAGGCTCGCACCGAAAGCGTGGCCGAGCGGGCGGGGCAGCGCAGGAGCATGGTGGGCAGCGGCGACCGCAGCGAGCGCGTGCGCACATACAATTTCCCGCAGGGTCGTCTGACCGACCACAGAGTAAACCTCACGCTCTACCGCCTCGATACCGTGATGGACGGCGCGTTAGACGAAATCATCGCCGCGCTCGCCTCGGCGGACAGCGCGCAAAGGCTTGCCGATGCTCATTGACGCCCGCGCCGCCGTGGCTTTGCTGCGAAGCGGCGAGATTGTGGCCATACCCACGGAGACGGTATACGGGTTGGCTTGCGTACTCACGGAAAGCGCCGCGCGAAAAGTATACGCGGCAAAGGGGCGGCCGGGCGACAACCCGTTTATCGTGCATATCGCCTCGCCGGGCGACTTGGGCACCGTGGCCGCCGCCCTGCCCGACGCGGCGGCGGAGCTTGCGCGGCGCTTTTGGCCGGGGCCGCTCACCTTGGTGTTGCCTAAGCGCGGCGATGTGCCGCCTGCGGTCACGGCGGGGTTGCCCACCGTGGCCGTGCGGTGCCCGGCGCACCCTGTGGCGCGGCGAATTATCGAGGGCGCGGGGCCGCTTGCCGCCCCCAGCGCCAATATCTCCGGCCGCCCCAGCCCCACGCGCGCCGAACACGTAACGGCCGAGCTTGATGTGCCGTGCGTGGACGGCGGGTCGTGCGAGGTGGGTTTGGAATCCACCGTGGTGTCGCTGTGCGCCGCGCCGCGCCTCCTGCGCCCCGGCGCGGTGACTTTGGAGCAACTGCGCTCGGTCCTCGGCGAGGTGCTGCCTGCCGAAAAGACCGACACACCCGCGTCGCCCGGGCAAAAATACCGCCATTACGCCCCCGTCACCCGCCTTATTATGACGGACGGCTCCTGCCCGCCCGACGCGCTGCTCTTGGTGCCGGAGGAGGAGAACGGGAGGTTTGCGGGCCGCCGTGTGCTCGCGTACACCGCCGCCACGCTGTATGGCGTGTTGCGCGAATTGGACGCGATGGGTGAGGAATACGCTTATGTATATTGCCCCAAGCCGGAGGGCTTGGGACTTGCCTTGTGCGACAGGCTGCGCCGCGCGGCGGGTGTTTAGTTGTTAGGGTCAGCGGATAACCTATTATGCGAAGCATAACAGCACAACCACGTGAGCGGGGATACAGTTGTCAGTTGTTAGCGGACGAGGGTGCGGGGGCGGGTTGCGGGGGTTACGGCGGGCGGTTGAGGACAACCGCCCCTACGGGGGACGGGGTGCGCGCGGGGGCGTTTACCCGTCCTCCTCCGCTAACCACCAACCACCAACAACTGACCGCTGACAACCGACGACCGACAACTGACATGCCGCGGGCGTTTTGTGGTATACTGTATTCATCCGGGATAAACCGGACACGGAAAGGCGGCGCGGTAAGCATGGATAAACCCGTGGTAGTCGCGTTTTTTCGCAATTTCCCGCCCATGCGGGGCATACCGTTACGCGGAGGGCAAGGGCAATGAGAATCGTGTTTTACACCCTCGGTTGCAAGGCCAACCGAGCGGACACGCGGGAATATAAACGCGCGTTGCTGCAAAGGGGGCACAGCGAGGTCCTCCGCGGGGAACCGGCGGACGCCGTGGTGCTCAATTCCTGCTGTGTGACGCACACGGCCGAAAGCAAGACGCGCAAGGCCGCGCGAGCCCTGCGGCGGCAGTATCCGCGCGCCCTGCTCGCCGTGTGCGGCTGTATGCCCGCGTATAAAGACGCGCCGAGGCCGCCCGAAGCGGATGTATATATCGGCGGCGCGGACAGCGAAGCGCGGGCAAGGCTCATAGACGCGCTCGAAGGGCCGGAGGGGCGGAGCGCGGAACCGCGCGCGCCGGGAAAACCCTTGCGCGAGCGGGCGCGGGCATATCTGAAAATCCAAGACGGCTGCGCCGCCGGCTGCGCTTATTGCGTGATACCCCTAACGCGGGGGCGGCCGCGGAGGCTGCGCGAGGAGGATATTGCGGAGCGGGCGCGCGAGTTGGTAAGCGAAGGGTGCAGGGAGATTGTGCTCACGGGCATGGAAATCTCCTCGCTCGGCGCGGACTTAACGCGCCTGCTCACGCGCCTGCCGCCCGTCAGGCTCAGGCTTGGCTCGTTAGACCCCGCCGACGTGACGCGGGAAATGGCGGACGGTTTCGCGCGCGTGGCCGGGCTGTGCCCGCATTTTCACCTGTCGCTCCAGTCCGGGTGCGACGCCACATTGCGCCGTATGAAGCGCCGTTACGACACGGCGCGGTACGGGGAAGCGGTCGCGCTGCTGCGGGAGCGCTTTCGCGAATGCGCCGTAACGACGGACATAATGGCGGGTTTTCCGGG
Organism: Oscillospiraceae bacterium; assembly: GCA_031253545.1. Taxonomy (GTDB): domain Bacteria; phylum Bacillota; class Clostridia; order Oscillospirales; family UBA929; genus WRLJ01. The sequence goes on along the minus strand of JAIRWH010000024.1, from coordinate 605 downwards.
CGAGACGGAGGAGGACTTCGCGCAAACGGCGGAATTCATGGAAAAGATGAGGTTCGCGCGGGCGCATATATTCCCGTACTCGCCCCGCCCCGGCACGGCGGCGGCGAGTATGCCGGGGCAAGTGAGCGCCGCCGCGAAAAAGGCGCGGTGCGCGAAGGCGGAGGAAACCGCGCGCGCGGCGGCCCGCGAATACCGCGCGGCGCATATAGGCAAAACGCTGAACGTGCTGTTTGAGGCGGACGGCAAGGGGCGCGCGGAGAATTACCTGCGCGTGAGGGCGAGCAGTGCGGCGGCGACGCGAAACAGCCTGTGGGTTGTGGCGATAACGGGCTGTGAGGGCGAGGAACTGACGGGTGAACCGCTGCGCGAGATATAGGGCGGCAAGGTGCCGTTTTTGAGTTTCTTCTCCAAAGCGGGAAAAACGTCCTCTCCGGCATCGCGCTGTTCGTTACGGGGGTATCGGTTTCCCCGCCTTTTTATTTTTTATAGGGGCTTGACTAGATGAAGACAAGATGATACCCTGAAAAGGGTGGATATATCAATGGAAAACAAGTATGCTGTCCGTTCAAAAATTTCAGAGGCAAAATTCCGTGAAATTGTCAAAT
>JAIRWH010000023.1 GCA_031253545.1 Oscillospiraceae bacterium | reverse complement strand
GTCCTTCGCGTCGCCTTGGGAATACTTGAGCACGAACGCGGCTTCCGCCGTGTAGATGTCGGGCGACTGGCCGCCGGAGCCGCCGAGGGCTTGGTCGAGGGCGGGCTGGTAGGCCCCGTGGGTGGTGGCGATGATGGTGATGTTGAAGTTATAGGGGAAGCTGGGGTTGAGCTCTTTGTACTTGTTGATCATGTTGGGGACTTCATCGGTAAAGGACCAGACGTTGATGGTCTTCTCCGCCGTGGTGCCGCCCGGGGAATCGCTGTTGTTTTTGCAGCCGGCCATGAGGCCGAGGCAGAACGTGAGCGCGAGGAGCAGCGAGGCGATACGGATTGTGCGTTTTTTCATACCTTTTACCCTCCAAAATAGATTGTGTCGGCCGCGCCGCGTCAACGCGGTCGCAAAACGCGGGCAGCCTTGACCCAAAGCTATTGTAGCACACCGCGCCGCGCTTTGCAAGCCCTTTTTTACAAAATATTTACAAACTCTTTACCAAATGAACAAACGCCTTGCGCCTACTCGCTTCTGAGCGCCTCCACAGGGTCTTTGCGGGCGGCGATACGCGAGGGGATAAGCCCGGCGAGCAACGTGAGACCCATGCTCAGAGCCACGAGCACCACGCCGCCGAGGAGCGGCAGGGCGGCGATACCTCCCACGTCGGTGAGGTTTTTGATGATGGCGTTGGCGGGTATGCAAAGCAACAGGGTGACCAATATGCCGAGCGCGCCGGCCGTGAAGCCCACGATGAGCGTTTCGGCGTTAAACACGCGGGAGATGTCCTTCGCGCTCGCGCCGATGGCTTTGAGTATGCCGATTTCCTTGGTGCGCTCAAGCACGGACACATAGGTGATAATGCCAATCATGATGGAGGAGACCACAAGGGAGATACCCACAAAGGCGATGAGCACATAGCTGATGGCGTTGATAATCGAGCTGACGGAGCTCAGGAGCAGGCCTATGAAGTCGGTGTAGTGGATGACAAGCTCCTCGTGGCCGCTGTCTGTGACGGATTTATTGTAGTCGGATATAAACTCCGTAATGCTTTCCTTCGAGGCAAAGTCCACGGGGTATATGGCTATGGAGGAGGGGTCGTCGAGCGAGAGCGCGCCGAACTTGGCCATGTTGCCCTCGTATGTGGCCGAGGAGGTGGGGGAGAAGCTCCTGATAAGCTCCGCGCGTTCCTCCTCGCTCAGTGTGGCAAGCCACGCCTGCTGCTCCGGGGGAAGGCTTGAGATGTCGAAGGGCGGCTCCGCCTCCCCCTCTGCGGCGAATGGCTTGCCCGTGAACACGTCCGTGTCCGGCGCGGCAAGCTGGGCACGCACTATGTCCGCTTCCGCCGCCACCTCCACAAGGTGCTCGGTGAGCAGCTTCAGGTAGCCCACCGTGCTGCCGATGGAGGTCATCTCCACGTCTTCGGCGGGGCGCAGTATGCCCGTCACGCGGATAACCTCGGCTTCGGAGGCGAGCAGCTCCCTCATATACGCGTCGTCGTCGCGCATATCGAGCCAGCCTTCGCCCGCGCGCTTATAGAGCGAGGTTTCCGGCACATACAGGTAGGTGATGGCCAGCACCTCGTCGTAGGTGAGCACAGTCACCCCCGGCGCGGTGTATTCGGTGCCGGGGGTCACGAACGCCTTAAACATTTCGTCTATCTCCGAGGCGTCTTTGAGGCCGAGCGCGTACATGGAAAAGTCGGTAATCTCGTTGTGTTCGTCCACCACAAGCACCACCTCGTTCCACTCGTCCGGCCACTCTCCCGCGAGTAGCTCAAACTGGGCGGTGAGCAGCTGCTCGTTGTCGAGCATTTCCGACCAGATTTCCACGCCGCCGCCCGTCATGCCCATGCCGGACATGGAGGAATAATCCACGCCGTTTCCCATGCCGGAGGACTCAAAGAGGCGGAAGGGGTTCACGCGAGTGATTTCGTCTTCGTAATCGGCGGCGAATATATTGAGGTGGAGGTTGTAGGAGTATTTGATGTCGTTTACCCAGGGGCGCAGGGCGGTTTCGTGGTCGTCTAAGTATACCTTAAACGAGGCGAGGTCGTTGGTGTCAATCTGTTTGAGCATGGTTTCCACCATTTTCGTCATGATGTTGCCGGAATATACTTTGTCAAGCGGGTGTTCCTCGCGCTGCCGCACGGCGCTCATGGCGTTGAGCATACTCGTGAGGTCGGTGGTGGTCTGCTCGATGGTGAGCGGATATGTGGAGAGCGTGTCCTCCTGCATGCGGTCTATGTACCGCTGAAAGCCGCTTGAGAGCGCGAGTATGAGCGCGATGCCTATAATGCCTATGCTGCCCGCGAACGCCGTCATAAACGTGCGTGTTTTCTTGGTGAGGAGGTTATTGGTGGAAAGCGAGAGCGCCGTGAGGAAGGACATGGAGGTCTTGGCGCGGCGTTCGCTTTTTGCGGCCTTCGCGGTCTTTGCGTCGCCGGGGTCGTAGGGGTCGCTGTCGTCGGTGATTTTGCCGTCTAAGAGTTTTATGGTGCGCGTGGAGTAGCGTTCGGCAAGGTCGGAGTTATGCGTGACCAATATCACAAGGCGGTCTTTGGCAATCTCTTTCAAGATTTCCATGACCTGTACGCTGTTTTCGGAATCAAGCGCCCCGGTGGGTTCGTCGGCCATGAGTATATCGGGGTTGTTGACCAAGGCGCGCGCGATTGCCACGCGCTGCATTTGCCCGCCGGACATTTGGGTGGGCTTTTTGGAAAGTTGGTCGCCCAAGCCCACGCGTTCAAGCACCGACACGGCGCGGGAACGGCGCTCCGAGCGCGACACGCCGGAGAGCGTGAGCGCCAGTTCCACATTGGAGAGCACGCTTTGGTGGGGTATGAGGTTGTAGTTTTGGAACACGAAGCCGATACGCCTGTTGCGGTAGGTGTCCCAGTCGCGTTCGGTGAAGTCTTTGGTGGATTTGCCTCCGATGATGATGTCGCCTGCGGTGTAGCGGTCCAATCCGCCGAGCAGGTTGAGCAGGGTGGTTTTCCCGCAGCCGGACGGGCCGAGCACGGATACGAATTCCGATGTGCGGAACGCGAGGCTCAGCCCGCGCAGAGCTTCCACCTTCGCGGGCCCCACGATGTAGTCTTTGGTAATGTTTTTCAGCAGCAGCATAGCCTTGACCCCTTTCTCTCAAAACCGTAAGGCTGAGTATAGCACAGCCCCGCCGCGCTGAAAAGCGGCGGGGGGAAAAGTTTACAATGCGTACACAATGTTTACAGCGTGTTCACAATTATTCGCGCGGCTTGCCCTTATATTTGGCCACAAGGCGGCGAATGAGCAGAAAGCAGACGATGATGCCCGTGCTAATCGCAAACCAGAGCCACATGCCTTCAGGGGCGGCGGAGGCGGGCGGGTCGGCGGGCGCGGGTAGGTCGGCGGAAAGGCGCGCGGCAAACAAAGCAAGATTGCTCATGGGTTACTCTCCTTTCGGCGGGCGAGCGCCCGCGTGATATGTTTCTCCCGGCTCGGTCGTGAGGCAAAGCGTGCCGGGGCTGAGTATATCCGTATCCACCGTGCCGCCGCCGCCGTCGGTCACGGGCATGGCGGATATGCCGGGGTAACGGAGGGTGAGCCGCGCGGCGCGGGGCGCGCAAGAGCGCAGGGTGGCATGTCTGAGCGCGCCGCCGCTCCAAACTAAGTTCACCTCGAAGCCGCCTTCGGCGCGCAGCCCGCTCACGCTGCCCTCGCGCCACGCCTCCGGTAGCGCGGGCAACAGGTCTATGCCCGCGTCGTGGCTTTGGAGCAGCATTTCCGCAATGCCGGCGGCCGCGCCGAAGTTGCCGTCTATTTGGAAGGGCGGGTGGGTGGAAAAGAGATTGGGCAGGAGTGTGTCTTTTATAAAGCCGCGCAACAGGGAGTGCGCCCTGTTGCCGTCGCGCAGCCTTGCCCAAAGGTTGAGCTTCCACGCCCTGCTCCAGCCGGGCCCTTCGTCGCCGCGCGTATCGAGCGTTTGCCTTATGGCGAGGGCGTATTCGCCGTAACCGTAAGGCGCGCCCTCGCGTTTGGGTATGACGAAGCTGCCCGGGTGCAACCAAAAGAGGTGGTTGCAATGGCGGTGCTTTACGGGCGAAACGGGGCTGTCTGTGCCGAGGAAGTCCAAGGGTATTTCGTCTTTCCATTCCATGAATTGCCCGCCTTTGCCGATAGACGGCATGGAAAGGTTTGCCATGCGCTCTTTTATTTGGGCGATTTCTTCGCTTGCGGAGCGACCCAACGCTTCCGAGGCGGCGATTACGGCGTGGAACAGCTCCCATATAACCCCCTGCGTGAATGTGGCTCCAACGGTGTACGGGCCGTGTTCCGGGGAATATGAGGGGTTGGCCGCGTAGGTGCCGTCGCGCTCGTCCACACAGAGCGTGTCCGTCCAAAACAGGGCGGCTTGCAGCAGCGTGTCGTAGTTTTCCGCCAAAAAGACCTTGTCCCGCGTATAGGCGTAGTGCCGCCATATATCCGCGCAGAGCCACGCGGCGGCTTCCGGGGCGAAGAAACCCCAATACCATTCGCCGGGAGCCGTGTGACCCCAGATATTGTTTTCGTGGCCTGTCACCCAGCCGCGCGCGGGGCCGCCGTCGGGGCGGCAGTAATACCGATTTGCCGTGAGCATGCCGCGCGGCGCGAGGCTTTTGGTGTATTCGATAAGCGGCAGGTGGCATTCCGGCAGGTTGGATGGCAGGGCGAGCCAATAGTTCATTTGCAGGTTGATGTTGGTGTGGTAGTCCGAATCCCAGGGCGGGTTGAGCCCGTCCGCCCATATGCCTTGCAGATTGGCGGGCAGGCCGCCCGGGCGCGAGGAGGATATGAGCAAATAGCGCCCGTATTGGTAGAGGAGCGTTTCGATATAGCGGTCTTCCTCGGCGGTGTTGCCGCCGCCGTAGCCGCGCAGCAGCCCGTCGGTGGGTTTGCGCGGGCAATTTGCCGCCGCGCCGAGAGTAAGGCTCACCCTGCCGAACATGGCTTTGTGGTCTGATATGTGCCCATCGAGCAGCGCGTCAAAGGCGCTTTGCCCGGCGAGGGCGAGGTTGGCGTTTACTGTGTCAAGCGGGTCATCGGGGGAGAAGTAATTGAAAGAATCGTCCATGCACATAACGTAATTGGTGGCGGCGGAGAGCAGCAGCACCACGCTGTCCGCGCCCTCCACCGTGATAACGCCGTCCGAAGACGCGACAACGCCGCCCTCGGCGCTCACAACGCACCGCAGGGCGAAACGCAGGCCGCCCTCGCCGTGGCCGTCGGGGCGACCCGTGAGCGTGACGGCGCAGCCTTCGGCGGTAACGGCGCTTCGCGCGTGGGGCGAGGTTACGCGCACAAGGCGCGAAACGGCGCCCGGCGCGCTTGCCGTCAGGCGTATCGCCAAGACATTGGGCTTGTGCGAGATAAAGTATTCGCGCCTATGGCTCACGCCGCCTTGCGAGTAGCGCACGCTCATGACGGCGCGGGATATATCGAGCGAGCGCGAGTAATCTTCATACGGCGTTGCCGGGCGGCGGTCGGCTATATAGAGGTCGCACAGCGATTGGTAGCTTCCGAAGTGCGTTTTATCGCCCATGAGTTGCCTTATGAGCGCCTCGGTACGCGGGTCTTCCTCTATGGGGGCGTAACCGCCGGTATTCGCGGGCGTATACCCGCCGTCCGCGCCCGCGCGCTCCTGCAGCCTGCGGCGCAACCGCCGCAGGGCGGCCCTGTTTTGCTCCGGGTCGCCTTTGTGGCCGCCGTTGTATTCCGCGCAGGCACCGGGCCCTCCCGACCACAGGGAATGTTCGTTGAGCTGCACCCGCTCCTCGGTCACGCCGCCGAACACCATGGCGCCCATGAATCCGTTACCGAGCGGCAGCGCCTCGCTCTCCCAAACTTCTGCGGGCCGCTCATAGAGCAACGCCAAGCCGTTGCCGCCCGGCGCTGCGGGCGCTTTGCCGTGTGTGACCGACAAACGCGGCACTCCCTTCTTTTTTGTGTGTGGATACGGCGTGAAATGATTATACACCATTTCGCCCGCGATATAAAGCACAGGCGCGGGAGCGGGCGCTTGACAAGCGGCCTTTTATGGCGCACAATGGTAATACAAGCGAGCGCGCCGGGTGCCGCGGGGGTTTGGCGGTTGCTTGAATAAAACAAAACGGGAGGTCGCGCGTCAATGTCAGGTTTCAGGAAGCCGTTAGTGCGGCATATCTTCACCGCCGACCCGTCGGCGCACGTATTCGCGGGCAAAATATACATCTACCCCTCGCATGATGTGGACTTGGATGTGCCGGACGACGACGACGGCGACCAATACCAAATGACCGATTACCATGTCCTGTCCATGGAAAGGCCGGGGGCCGAGTGCGTGGACTGCGGCGAGGCGCTCCATGTGAAAGACGTGCCGTGGGCAAGCCGCCAGATGTGGGCGCCGGACGCGGCCTGTAAAAACGGGCTGTACTACCTATATTTCCCCGCAAAGGACAAAGAAGGCGTGTTTCGCATAGGCGTGGCGGTGAGCGAGAACCCCGCCGGGCCGTTTCGCCCGGAGCCGGGGTATATACCCGGCAGCTTCAGCATAGACCCCGCCGTGTTTACCGACGGCGACGGGCGCTCGTATATGTATTTCGGGGGTATATGGGGCGGCCAGTTGGAACGCTGGCAGAGCGGCGTGTATGACCCCGCCGCGCCGCACCAGCAAGGCTCTTTGGGCGACGCGCCCGCCATTACGCCAATGGTCGCCGAGATGAGCGACGATATGCTCGGTTTTAAGTCGTCGCCGAGACAGGCGGATATACTCGACGAACATGGGCGTCCGCTCACCTGCGCGGACGAAGACAGGCGCTACTTCGAGGGGCCGTGGATGCACAAGCACAACGGCAAATACTATTTATCGTATTCCACGGGCACCACGCATTACCTTGTGTATGCCGAGGGCGACAGCCCGTTGGGGCCGTTTACCTACAAAGGCAGGATATTGGAGCCTGTGCTCGGTTGGACTTCGCACCACTCAATAGTGGAGTTTGAGGGCAAATGGTATCTCTTCTACCACGACAGCGAGCTTTCCGGGGGCGTATCGCACAAGCGCTGCGTCAAGCATATGGAGCTTGACATCGCCCCCGACGGCACCATCGCCACGCAAACGCCGTGATTGGCTGTCGGTGGGTAAACCTATTTACGCGAAGCATAACGGCACGCCACGCGAGCGGGAATAATAGCCGGCAGCTGCCGATAGGCGGCGGACGGGGGCAGCGCGGGGTTGGTGGGAAAAGTTTATAAAAACTTTATTGTTTCTTTATCGGCGTTTTATTATTGCGGTGTATAATGGGGCAAATACCGAAAGAGGAGTGGATAACCCATGAAGAAATACCTCACGCGCCCTATGTGCCTGCTTGTGTCGCTCGTGGTGCTCGCGGGCGCGGTCACGGCGGCGGCGTTTACCGGCTCGCCGTATGAGACGCTGAAAAAAGCCGCCGCGGACACGCTGTTTGCCAAGAGCGTCACAATTACCCTGCGCGGCGCGCTCTATGTGGACGGCGTGCCTTACGAAGGAGAACCGGACCTTTATCAATACCTGCAATACGCCGAGGGAGCCTCATACCGTTCGGCGGCCCCCGGGAACTTTACCTTCGCCACGCCTGCCTATTCGCTGTATAACATGGACGCGGGCACTCCGGACGGCGCGGGGGAGAAGTGGTATTCGCTCAGTTTCCATAACCCGGATTATTCCGCCGGTCCTTACTCCTCCGGCCTTACGGGCAGCATTGAGCGCGGCGACATGACCTACCGCTTCTTGGAGCTGGCGCTCGACGCGGCCGTGGGCGACCTGAGGCACAACCTTGCCGTCAGCGAGAGCGGCGGCGTGAAGACAGTCAGCGGCACATTTACCGCCGCGCAAATCCCGGAGCTGTATAACGCCGCGCTGAACCTCGCGCTCGCCTCTTCAAGCCTCTACACGCGCACGGTTACCGATAAATACGACGGCGGTCGGCATGATGCCCCCGGCGTGTACACCTACGGGGAAACGACCCTTGAGGGCAAAGCGAAGACCGTGCGGGTTTGGGAGGAGACCGTTACCGAGGTTACCGACACCGCGTACGACGGTTCGACATACACCTACTTGAATTACGATGTCAAACTGCTCTCGGAACGCCGCGAAGAGGCCACGCCCGACGATTACGGCGCGTGGATGAACCAGCCCTTCGAATCTGGCAAGATTACCTTTGTGTCCGGCACGGCCGCCATTGACTCCGACGGCTATATCGCCTCGGCGGAAGGCGTGGCGCGCATTGGCACCACAACCATCTTCGGCGAATCCAAAGAGATAGAACTGCGCGTGAGCGCCACTTTTGAGAACGTGAACTCCACCGAGCCGCGTTGCCCTGTCGAGGGTTTGGAAGAGCTCTTTACGGAAGAGTATGTGCTCAGTTTCTACCCCGGCTACTGGGACAGCGACAAAGCCGCGCTCTTTAACCCGTGGTCAAGCTCAGCGCTTCTTCCGGGCGGCGGCTGGTATTACTTCACGCTCTATTTCAAGTTGCTGCCGGACGGCACTGTGGATAAAAGCAGCGTGACCACGTCGTTTTATGACGACGAATCCCTCGTTCTCATTGATTACATTGATTGACGACCCCATTGGCGACCCAACGGTATACCGACCCCCGGAGGCCGCGCCGCCACAATAAAAACGAAGGAGATTACGGCTATGAAGAAATACCTCACGCGCCCTATGTGCCTGCTTGTGTCGCTCGTGGTGCTCGCGGGCGCGGTCGCGGCGGCGGCGTTTACCGGCTCGCCGTATGACACATTGAAAAAGGCCGCCATAGACACATTATTCGCGGAGACATACACCATGACCACGCGCGTCAGGCTCTACGCGGACGGGGAACTTTTTCAAGACAGCGGCGAACAGTATAAGCAATACGGCGCCACGGGCTTTGTGGAAATAAATGACGGCTGGGTGAACTACCGCAAATACGGTGAGGAGGGCATGTCCGGCATCAGTCTCGACACCGCCGTGCCCGCCGGCAAAAGCGAAGACGGCAGACAGTGGTATTTGGTGAGCCGGCATAATAGTTTTTACCTTAATAGTTTTTACCCGCAGAATGTGTATGGGCCCTTTTCCGCGCCGCCCTTCGAGCGCGACGGCTTGGCGTTTCGCTTCGCGGACCTCGCCTTAGACGCCGCGGTGGGCGACTTAAAGCACAACCTTGTCATCAGCGGCGGCGGCACAAAAACGGTAAGCGGCACACTCACGGCCGCGCAAATCCCGGAGCTGTATAACGCGGGGCTGAGCCTGCTGCTCGCCTCGCAAAGCGGCTACAGCCGCTACGTCAACGATTTCGATTACCGCGTCGGCGACAGCTATGTATGGGAAGAGACAATCCTCGATGGCAAGGTCAAGACCGTGCGCGTATGGGAAGAAAAATGGACCGAGCGCGTCTACACGCACCCGGACGGCACGGAGGAGATTTTCAGCGACCATAGTAAAAACCTGCTTTCCGAGCGAAAGGGCGAGGCCGTTCCCGCCGATTACGGCGATGTTAAGACCGACCACCCCATGGAATCCGCGAAAATTGATTTTGTGAGCGGCACGGCCGTTATCGGGGAAGACGGCTATATCGCGTCCCTGACGGGCACGCTGCGCCTGAAACTCGTGACAATCTTCGGGGAGACGGCGGAGGTTGAGGTTATCGCGGACGCGGCGTTTGAGCGCGTAAACTCCACCGTGGTCACTTCGCCCATACCGGGGCTTGAAGAGCTCTTCACCGAGGAATACATGACGGCGCATTTCGAGAGCTATAGGGAGCAAATGCGCGAAACGGCGGAGCGGCAGCGCTTGGCGCTGCTTGAAGACTACAAGCCGGACGGGGAATACTTCGACGAGTATTACGATATGGTGCTCAAAGACAGCGAACTTTACTTCAAGGAATACTACGGCATGTATGACTACGACTTTTCCTCCCCCGTATACGGCTATTACTACGCGCTCTACTTCGCGCTCAATGAAGACGGCACGGTTGACGAGAGCAGCATAAGCCCGGAATACAAAGGCGGGGTATACGACGACATCATCTACGATACCAAAACCGACATCATCTACGATACCAAAACTACCAAAGGCGCTTTAAGCGGCCGCAGCCCGATGGGGCGCGCCGAAGCTAAACCCGCGCCCACGGCGGCGGACTTTTAGTTATGCTGACAGCCGACGGGCTGACAAAGCTCTATAAAAACGGGCGCGGCGCACGCGAAGTGACCTTTTGTGTGGAAGGCGGCGAGGTTATGGGTTTGCTGGGGCCTAACGGCTCCGGCAAAACCACCGTGATGAAGGCCTGCGTGGGGCTTGTGCTGCCCACGGCGGGGCGCGCCGCCATCGGCGGCCACGATGTGGTCACGCGGAGGGAAGCGGCGCTCGCCGGGGTCGGCGCGCTCATCGAATCGCCCGCCCTGTTTGACAGGCTTACCGCGCGGCGCAATTTGGAGATGGCGGCGGCCTACTACCCGGAACTGCCGGGTGGCCGTGTGGACGAAGTGTTGGCGATTGTGGAGTTGGAGCGCTACCCCAAAGACAAAGTGCTGAGCTTTTCGCTCGGTATGCGGCAACGCCTGGGGGTGGCTTTGGCGCTGCTGAGCCGTCCTTCCGTGCTGATATTAGACGAGCCCGCCAACGGGCTTGACATCGAGGGTATGGTGGCCATACGCGAAATTGTGAAAAACGCCGCCGCTTCGGGCGCGGCCGTGCTCATATCCAGCCACCTCGCCCATGAGATTGAGTTGAGCGCCACGAAGGTGGGCGTAATGCACGACGGTATGCTACTGAAAACGGCGACGATGGCGGAAGTGCTTACCGTTTCGCCCTCGCTGGAGGATTATTACCTTGCCGAGGTGCAGAATTACCGCAAAGGGAGGCTTTCGGCGTGAGGGCGGCATTGGCAAACGAGATAAGCAAACTCCTCAACCACAAAAAATACATCGTGTTTATGGCTCTCGGCGTGTTGTTTTCCGTGTTTTGGTCGTTTTTGGGCAACATGATTGTGAAGGGCTTGGCGCTTCTGGGCGGCGCGTCGCTGTTCATGGAGTTGGGCTTTACGCCCACATCGTCGTTGCCGCTCTTTGCCTGTGTGCTGCTGCCGCTGCTCATCTTCATGGGCTGCGCCGACCTCTTCACGGCGGAGTTTGCCGACCACACCATACGCGCCTGCCTCATCCGCCCCTGCCACAGGGTGAAGCTCTATGCCGCCAAGGCTTTGGCCGTGCTCGCCTACATCGCCGCCTACCTTGCCGTTATACTCGCGGTGGGCGAGATTACGGGGCTTATCTCCGGTGCGGTAAACACCCCGGGCAAGTTTTTCGCCGCCATCGGCTCCTACGCGCTGACGCTCGCGCCGCTTGCCGTGATGACGGCGTTCGCCGCGCTGGTGTCGCTCGTGCTGGGCAGCGGCACGTTGGTCATGTTTTTGCTCATACTCTCGTTGCTCGTATTCGCCGCGCTACCCATATTGCTGCCGTTTCTCAACGGCCTGCTCTTTACGGACTACCTCACATGGTATCGCCTCTGGATTGGCGCGGTGCCGCCGCCGGGCAAGATGGTCAACGTGACGCTCATTCTCATAGGCTACGGCGCGGCGTTTACGCTGGGCGGCATGATTGTGTTTGAGAGAAGGGATGTATGATGGAAAGCGGCCGCCCTTGGGGTGTGCAACTCGCCGCGCCGCTGCTCTTCATGGCGTTTTGCCTTCTGGGCGCTTTTTTTCTTTTTTGGGCGTTTGCCGCGCCGTATTGCGGCGAACGGCTAAACGACAATATGCTCGCCGTGGCGGCGGCGTACTTCCCCGCCGCGGGCGTTATGCTGCTGTTGCTCACGCCGCTTTGGGTGGTGTGGGTCGCCCGCGCCGAGCAAAAGCGCGTGTATGGACCCATGAAGCGTTTGGAAGCGGCGGCTCGCGCCATGCGCGACGGGCAGCTCGACTATCCGCTCCCGCTTGCGGGCATGGGTCTGTTTTCCTCACTCGCCTCGGCTTTTGAGCAAATGCGCGCGCGGCTGCAAGACAGCCTGCGGCAGACAAAAGAGGCGGAGGACGAGCGGCTTTCCATAATGAACAGCATATGCCACGACCTGAAAACGCCCGTGACATCCATAATCGGTTACGCCGAGGGGATAGCGGACGGCGTGGCGGACACGCCGGAGAAGGTGGCCTCTTACGCGGGGATTATCGCCGTGAAAGCGCGCAAAATATCGGCTCTCGCCGAGGACCTGAACTATCTTTCCGTGTTGGAGAACGCGCCGCCCGTGAACTTGGAGCAAATAAACCTTTCCGAATGGTTGGAGGCGTTTGCGCGCGAGGCGGGCGAAAACGCCGAGGTGCGCGCGGATATTGAGCCGGGGCTCTTTTGCCGCGCGGACAGGCAAAAATTGGAACGGGTGTTTGGCAACCTCGCCGACAACGCGCACAAATACGGGCGCTGCGCCGACGGCTCCCTCCGTCTGCGATTTACCGCCCGCCGCCACGGCGGAGACATTATGCTCACCATGCAAGACGGCGGCTCCGGCCTGCCGAGCGCCGAGACGCGGAAAGTATTCGAGCGATTTTACCGCTCCGACCCGGCGCGTTCCGGGCGCGGCGGCAGCGGGTTGGGGCTTTCCATAGCGCGGCAGATTATGGCGCTGCACGGCGGCAAAATATGGCTGCGCAACGCGGAAGACGGCGGGCTTTTGGCAAGCGTGTCGCTTCCTGCGCGGCGGGAAGGCGGCGACGTAAAGCCATGAGAATATTGATTGTGGAAGACGACGCGGAGATTGCCGCGCTTGTGGGCGATTACCTGAAAATCCACGGTTACGACACGGCGCTGGCAAGCGACGGGCCTGGCGGCTTGGCTCTTGCCGCGGGCGGCGGCTTTGACCTGTGCGTATTAGACATTATGCTGCCGGGCATGAGCGGCTACGAGGTGTTGCGCGAACTGCGCGAGAGGCAATGCGACATACCCGTGCTCATACTTTCCGCCAAGAGCGACGAAGTGGACAAGATACGCGCCTTGGGGCTGGGGGCGGACGACTTTGTGCAAAAGCCGTTTTCGCCGGGCGAGCTCGTGGCGCGGGTGGGCGCGCATCTCGCGCGTTATAAGCGGATGAGCGAAAAGAGCGCGCCGAGGCACAGGGTAATATCCATACGCGCAATGCGCGTGAACTTAGACACGCGGCAGGTATTCATGCGCGAGAGCGAGATTGCCTTAACGGGCAAGGAGTTTGACCTGCTTGCCTTTTTAGCGCAGAACCCCAACAGCGTGTTCAGCAAAGACGCGCTGTTTGAGCGCGTGTGGGGGCTTGACGCGCTTGGCGATGCCGCCACGGTGGTGGTGCACATAAAGAAAATCCGCGAGAAAACCGAGGAAGACCCAAGGGAGCCGCAGTATATCGAGACCGTGTGGGGCGCGGGCTACCGCCTGAGGGTGTGAGAAATTTGTCAGCCAAACGCCTCGCGCGGTACCTCGGCGGCGGCGGGCGCGGTGCCTTCGTTAGGGGGTACAACGGTTATATTGCCGCCGCAAGCCCGCTCCGGCAAGCGCGGCGGTCTCCGGTTAGGCGTTTTCGGTATCGCGCCGCAAATAATCGGCCAACTTCTCAAACTTGGCGGCCATGCGGGCGCGGAATGATTCGTCGTCAATGCCGAGCGCCATGCGCATTTGCGCGAGCATTATCTCCACATCGGCAAGCTCGTCGGCCACAAGGGCGGCCGTGTGCGCCGAAGGCGCGCGGTTCGTGTGTTTTTGCAACGCGACAATCAGTTCCGCGCATTCTTCCACCGTTTGCCCCGCCTGCGCCGCCAAGCCCCACCGCGCAAGCGCCTCCCGCATGAGCGCGGTCTCGCGCTCGGTAAACCGCACGGTCATCTGCCCGCCTCCGTATGCAATGTTTTTCACAAGTATAATAACACTCCCGCGCGCGTTTTTCAATCATCGCCGCGCGCGTCAAACTCATTCACGCGACCTAAACCGCGAAGCGGCTCAAACATCGCGGCAAAGCAAAACGCGGCTTGTGCTTACGCGCGAGCCGCGGTATACTTGATTCTCGCGATAAGCGACTGTTTTAGCGCGGGGGTTAATCTGTCTCATTCCCCTCGCCAATCGCCGACAACTCTCCTTTCACCGCTTGACAATCGCTCCCGCGTTTGCTATCATAAGGATAAGAACGCATGAAGGGGGTTGCAGCAATGGCCGAAGAGCTTCGCGCCGCGGAAAGCGCCGACGACGAATACGACGAATCGCAGCCGGATGTCGTCACCGACGAAATGGAAAACATGTATCTCAATTTCTGCTTAGACGAAAGCACATACAGCATCGAAATCCGCTATGTGCAGCAAATCGTGGGTATGCAGGAGATTAACGAGATGCCCGAAATGCCTCCGTATATGAAGGGCTTCATCAATCTGCGCGGCGAGATTATTCCCGTCATCTCCATGCGTATTCGCTTTATGAAACAGGAGATTGAGTACACCGACCGCACCTGCATCATCGTGACCCAATCGGGCGACCATAAAACCGGCCTCATAGTGGACGCCATCAAGGAAACGCTCACCATCGAGCCGGAAGACATCGCCCCGCCCCCCTCCACGGGCATACACGCCTCCCCCTATGTCAGCGGCGTGGCAAAACTCGATTCCGGCACATCGGTGATGATTGACCTAAAACTCCTGTTCCGTGACACCGACATACCGCAGTAGCCGTTCGCGCCCCGCATGAACGGCATTATCACGGTGCTCGGCAAAGACCGGGTGGGCATCATCGCGAAGGTGTGCATCTACCTCTCCGAGCGCGGCATCAACATATTGGACATTTCCCAGACCATCGTGCACGGCTACTTCAACATGATTATGATAGCGGACTTTTCCCTCTCCGCCGTTTTGTTTGAGGATGCCATAAAAGACTTGGAAGCGCTCGGCGGCGATATGGGCGTGGAGATTACCTTGCGCCACGAGGGGGTATTCAACGCCATGCACACAGTATAGCGCCCCCCCACTCGGATTGCGGGGACGGGGCGCGACGGGAGGTCGTATGCTCTCACGCTATGAAATTGAGGAAACCGCCTCCATGCTTGGCGAAGCAAACCTCGACGTGCGCACCATCACTATGGGTATCAGCCTGCTCGACTGCGCCGACGGGCGCATGGAGGCATTTTGCCGCAAGGCCTACGACAAAATCACCAAATACGCCGAACGCCTTGTGCGCGCGGGTGAAGACATTTCCCGCCGATACGGCGTGCCCATCGTAAACACCCGTATCTCCGTGACCCCCATAGCCATCGCGGCCGCCGGCTGCGAAACGGCCGCCTTCGCGGACGCGGCCTTCGCCTTAGACAAAGCGGCCGAAGCCGTGGGGGTCAACTTCATCGGCGGATACTCCGCGCTCGTGCAGAAAGGTGTCACCGAAGCCGACCGCGCGCTCATGGCAAGCCTGCCGCAAGCCCTCGCGCAGACGCGGAGGGTTTGCGCGTGCGTGTGCGCCGCTAGCACCAGGAGCGGCATAAACATGGACGCGGTGGCCGCGCTCGGGCATATCGTCAAAGACATGGCCTACCTCTCGCGCGAAGAAGACTCCGTGGCCTGCGCCAAGTTCGTGGTGTTTTGCAACGCGGCGGAGGACAACCCGTTTATGGCGGGCGCGTTTCACGGCGTGGGCGAGGGCGACGCGGTTATCAACGTGGGTGTCAGCGGCCCCGGGGTGGTGAAGCGCGCCTTGGAGCAGGTAAAAGGCTGCGACTTCGAGACCCTATGCGAGACCGTGAAACGTACGGCGTTCAAGATAACACGCGTGGGGCAGCTCGTGGCGCGCGAAGCGTCCGCGCGGCTTGGGGTGCCGTTCGGCATCATAGACCTCTCGCTCGCTCCCACCCCCGCCGTGGGCGACAGCGTGGCGGAAATCCTTTGCGAAATGGGTTTGGAGATGCCGGGTGCCCCCGGCTCCACAGCCGCCGTGGCCATACTCAACGACAGCGTGAAGAAAGGCGGCGTTATGGCCTCGTCCTATGTGGGCGGCCTGAGCGGGGCGTTTATACCCGTGAGCGAAGACACCGCCATGAACGCCGCCGCGCAAGCCGGGGCGCTCACCTTAGAGAAACTGGAAGCCATGACCGCCGTCTGTTCCGTGGGCATAGACATGGTCGCCATACCGGGCGACACGCCCGCGAGCACCATATCCGGCATTATCGCCGACGAAATGGCCATCGGCATGTTCAACAACAAAACCACCGCCGCGCGCGTGATACCCGTATACGGCAAGGCGGCGGGTCACACGGCAACCTTCGGCGGGCTGCTCGGCAGCGCATACGTCATGCCCGTCTCCGCCTGTTCCTGCGAACGTTTCATCGCGCGCGGGGGCAGAATCCCCGCGCCCATACACTCATTCAGAAACTGACTCTTTTTCGCCGCGCAGGGAGCGGAAAAACCCCGTGAGAAGCGCGGAAGCCTCGGCGGCGAGTACGCCGCCTGTCACGCGCGGTGTGTGGTTCAGCCCGTGGGCAAGCAGGTCAAACCTGCCGCCGAGCGCCCCGGCCTTGGGGTCGGAGGCGGCGAATACAATCCCGTCTATCCTCGCGTTCACGGCCGCCCCGGCGCACATGGCGCACGGCTCAAGCGTCACATACATATCGCAGCCGCACAGCCGCCAGCCTTCCAACGCGGCGCAGGCGGCGGCAATGGCCGTAAGCTCGGCGTGGAGCAGGGCGTTTTTGCCGCTCTCGCGGCAATTGAAGCCTTCGCCGGCAATAACGCCGCCTTTCACAATTACGCACCCCACCGGCACTTCGCCCAGAGCCGCCGCCCTCGCGGCAAGCTCCAAAGCGCGGCGCATGAATACCGTGTCCATAGATTTTCACCAAACCTCAATTTATGGCCACATGGCGCGGGTTTGTCTTTTCGGATGGCGCAGGGCCGATAACGCGCCGGAGAGAGGCGTTTCGCATGTTTACCCCGATTTGCCTTCCCCTATGCTGTCAATGTTGTAGGGCGTCGCCTGGTATACATAGTAGTTGAGCCAGTTCGTATACAGCAGAAACGCGTGGGAGCGCCATGTCTTCATGGGTTTCTTGGTCGTGTCGTCTTCGGGGAAATAATCCACCGGCAGCGCCGTGCCCAACCCGCTGTCCCTGTCTCTGAAATACTCCTGCGAAAGCGTGTCCGCGTCGTATTCCGAGTGGCCCGTGGCAAACACCTGTCGCGCGTCTTTGCTTTCCGCGAGGTATAGCCCCGCCGCGTCGGACACGGCGAGCACCCGCAACGCCGGCACGTTGCGCACGTCGCTCTCGCGCACTTCGGTGTGGCGCGAATGGGGCGCGAGGAAGTAATCGTCGAAGCCGCGCGTGAGCGGCGAGGAGGTGTGGAGCAGGCGATGGGTAAAAACGCCGAACACTTTTTCGGCAAGCGGGTATTTGCGTATGCCGTAGTGGCGGTAGAGCGCCGCCTGCGCGCCCCAGCAGATGTGGAAACTGGAAAACACATGGGTTCGGGACCAGTCCATCACGTCGCAAAGCTCACGCCAATAGTCCACCTCCTCAAAGTCCATTTTCTCCACGGGCGCGCCCGTAATAATCATGCCGTCGTAGCGTTTGCGGCAAACATCGTCGAATGTGGTGTAAAACTCCAACAGATGCTCTTGCGGGGTGTGGCGCGGCACATGCGAGGTCATGCACATCAGCTCGATTTCCACTTGCAGCGGCGTGTTGGACAAAGCCCGCAGCAGCTGGGTCTCGGTGGCGATTTTCGTGGGCATGAGGTTGAGTATAAGCAGCTTCAGCGGGCGTATATCCTGCGTGTCCGCCCTGCTGCGCGTCATCACAAAGATATTCTCGCTTTCCAATACCCTGAGGGCGGGAAGGTTGTCCGGTACTTTTATGGGCAAATAAACCGCTCCTTTACGCCGTGTTGACATATCCGTCACGCGTGCTGTATGCTGAGACAAGGTAATCGGAGGTGCTGTGCCGTGCATATTTCGGAGTATCTGACGCCGGGTAAGAAGGCCTTTCTCATCGGCATTGCCGGCGTATCAATGGCGGGGCTTGAACAGGCGCTGCGCCATAAAGGGCTTACCGTGGCCGGCTCGGACAGGGCGCTTGGCAACGAAGACCCCGCGTTGCTCGAAGGCTTTGACTTTGCCGTGAGAACCGCGGCGGCGCGGGAAGACAATGTGATGGTGGCGGCTGTGCGGGCGAGGGATATACCTCTATATGAACGGGCGCAGGCGTGGGGCGCGATAGCCGACGGCTACAAAGACATAGTGTGTGTGGCGGGCACCCACGGAAAGACCACCACCACGGGTATGCTCGCCCACACGGCCCTGCTTGCCGGCATGGACCCGTGCGTCATGGTGGGCGGCAATCTGCCGAGTATCGGCGGCTACTACCGCCGGGGCGGGGGAGACGCGATAATACTCGAAGCCTGCGAATACCGCAATTCGTACCATTACTTCTCGCCCACGTTAGCCGTGGTGACAAACATCGAGGAAGACCATTTGGACTTTTTTGCCGATTACGACGATATTCTGCGCTCGTTCACGGTTTTTTGCGAAAAGACGGCACCGGGCGGCGCGGTGCTGCTAAACGGCGACGACCCCGGCTGCCGCGCGATTGCGCCCGGGCTCACGCGCGAAGTGGTGTGGTACGGCGCAAACGGCGACATTACGCCGGACGACCTGCGCGCCTCGGGCGTGAAACTCACCGTTTGCGGCGGTCACAATGCCCGCAACGCCCTCGCGGCGTTTGCGGCGGCTCGGCGTTTGGGCATACCCGACGGGCGGATAAAGGAAGGGCTAAGCTCTTTCCGCGGCGTTGAGCGGCGGATGGAGCTGCTGGGCGAATACAACGGTTGCCGCATATACGACGACTACGCGCACCACCCCACGGAGATAACCGCCGCGCTTGCCGCCGCGCGCGAGACGGGGGCAAAGCGCGTGACGGCTGTGTTTCAGCCGCACACATACAGCCGCACGCGCAGTCTGCTGCCCGGATTTGCAAAGGCGCTTTCCGTAGCCGACACGGTAATCCTCACGGAAATCTACGCCGCGCGCGAAGACAACCCGCACGGAGTGTCTTCAAGGGATATATGCGCGCTGATACCCGGCAGTATATACTGCGAAAACTTTGCCGCGGCCGCCGAGGCCGTGCGGCAATACGCGCGGGCGGGCGACGCAACGGTGATAATGGGCGCGGGCGACGTGCGGGTTGTGGGGGAGGCGGCGGTCTCCGGCGCTATTGCATCATCTGCTTCCTGCGGGAAAGGTTGATGGTGCCGTCTTGCATATCGTTTACCATGTCAAGGCTCTTGCCCGTGCCGTAAGCCACGCATGACACCGCCTCGTCCGCCACATGGGTGGCGATGCCGGTTTTTTGCTCGATGAGTTTGTCAAAGCCCCAAACAAGGCTACCGCCGCCCGTCATAACGATACCGTTGGTGGAAATATCCGCCACAAGCTCCGGCGGGGTGCGTTCCAGCACGCTGTGGATGGCTTCCACAATACGGGTGGACACCTCCTCAAAAGCCTCAATCATCTCGCTTGACGTGAGCATAAAGACTCGCGGCAAGCCCGTCATAAGGCAGCGGCCCTTGGCTTCGATGGTCTTTTCTTCCGGGCGCGGGTACACGCAGCCGATGTTGATTTTCAGCTCCTCCGCCGTGCGTTCGCCGACCAATACATTATGCTTGCGCCTGATGTACTTCACGATAGCCTCGTCAAACTGGTCTCCCGCCACTTTTATGGAGGTGGATTCCACGATGCCCGACAGGGAGATGACGGCAATGTCGCTGGTGCCGCCGCCGATGTCCACCACCATATGGCCGCACGGCTTGGCGATGTCTATGCCCGCGCCGATGGCCGCCGCCACAGGCTCTTCAATGAGATAAACGCGCCGCGCGCCCGCCTGCATGCCCGCGTCTATCACGGCCCGCTCCTCCACCTCCGTGATACCCGACGGCACACAGATAACCACGCGGGGCTTGAACAGGCGAAACCCCGATGTTTTGCGTAAAAACTCCTTAATCATGCGTTCGGTCATTTCGTAGTCGGAAATCACGCCCTCGCGCAGCGGGCGCATGGCCACGATGTTGCCGGGCGTGCGACCGAGCATCTTTTGGGCATCCGTGCCGACCTTGAGGAGTTTGCCCGTGGTTCTGTCAATGGCCACCACCGACGGTTCGCGTAATACCACGCCCCGCCCCTTGACAAAGACCAATATGGAGGCGGTGCCGAGGTCTAAACCTATATCCCTGTTGAAAAACGCCATCTCGCACCTCAGCTAATATTACTTTGGAGATTAAAAACGGGGAACTCTTCGCCCTCTTCCGCGTCCGGGGAGGCGGAATATCGCAGGCGCGCCCTTCCCGGCAGGCACGCCCTTCCCGCCGTTTGCGGCCGGGGATATGACGATACCGCCCCATTATACACGAAGCGGCAAGCATAATCAAGGTTTATTGTTGCCGGTTTGTTTTGCGGCGCGTAAACCCCCAATCACAGACGGAGTCTTCCCCGACAAGCATATCCCGCCGTTGTCGCCGGGTCGTGAGGGCCGTACATACGCGACTTGCCGCGGAACCGCTTCGTGTGAGCGTCACCTGTGTGTTGTGTCGCAACGGTTTTCGGCGGTTTTGAGAAAGCCAAGCCAACCCCACCAAGCCGCTTCGGCAAAGCCGTTGCCGCGCGCCCACGCGCGCCAAAGAAAAAAACACTTGCGCCCGCGCCGTAAATGGCGTATAATAACCGTAAAAACGGAGGTGACAACTTGCAAAACGGATTATTCGGCTTCTTCCTTTTCCTTGCCGAAGGCGCGGAAGAAGAAGTCGCCAACCCAATCGGTTCCTTGGCGCCCACCATCCTCATGATGGCGCTCCTCTTCGGCGCGATGTATTTCTTCATGATACGCCCCGAATCCAAACGCAAGAAGGCGGCGGCGAAGATGCGCGAAGAGCTCATCGTGGGCGACGAAGTGACCACCACCGCCGGCATCGTGGGCAAAATCGTCCAGATTAAAGACGACACCGTGGTCATCGAAACCGGCGGCGACAAAACCCGCATACGTTTCCTCAAGGGCGCGGTCTCATCCAAGACCGAAACCGTCTCCTCATAGCATTAAGGAGTGAACGCACAATGAAACACATCACCGTCATCCACGCCGCCCCCCTGCGCCAAACCAAGGGCGCGGGCTGCGGCGAATGCCGCGTTTCCTGCCAGTCCGCCTGCAAGACCTCCTGCACGGTGGCAAACCAAAAATGCGAAAACCGGCTGCGCAGACGCAAAACAACCCTCCGCAACCCCCCGCTTCCGTGATACACGCCTTCGAGCTGCTGGGGAAATACTTCGCGCTCGATGTCCCCGGCGGCAGCGTCCACTCGCTCGATGCCGCAGCCTACAAAGTCGTTCGCGGTCTCGGCTCACCCCCCGGCCCCACACCTCCGCCCGGGCTCTCCCGCGATGAGCGGGAAGCATGGGCGGAGTTATTCGCGTTGCGGCGCGCCGGTCTTCTCTTCACCGAAGACACAGTCATGCCACCGCCTCCGCCCGACACGCCCCTCAAAGCCATTTGCCTGCACGTTGCCCACGACTGCAACCTACGTTGCGCCTATTGCTTTGCCGAAGGCGGTTCGTTCGGCGCAGAAAGGGGCATAATGCCCCCGGAGGTCGGCATAAAAGCGGTGGACTACCTGCTCTCGCGTTGCGCCTCACGCCGTCATTTGGAGATAGACTTCTTCGGCGGTGAGCCATTATTGGCCATAGATACTGTCAAATCAGTTGTCAATTACTGCAATAAGCACAGCGCGCAAACATTTCGCTTCACTATTACAACCAACGGCCTGTTGCTCGATGAAGATGCCATCGCCTTCATCAACGCCACAATGGATAATGTGGTGCTCTCGTTAGACGGCAACCGCGAGGTAAACGATGCCCTGCGCCGCACCCCGGAAGGGGAGGGGAGCTACGACCTCGCGTTGCCCAACTTCAAGCGCCTGCTCAAAGACCGCAAGGGAGACTGCTTTGTGCGGGGCACATTCACCGCCGCCCATCCGCGTTTCGCGGACTCCTGCGAGCATCTCCGTCAAGAAGGTTTCACCCATATTTCCGTCGAGCCTGCGGTGCTGCCGCCCGGGCACCCTCTCGCGCTCACGCCCGGGCACCTTCCGGGAATACTCGACGAATATGAACGCTTGGCGGCAAGGCTTATACAAGACCCCGATTTTTCATTCTTCCACTTCCAAGTGGACTTCGAGCAAGGTCCGTGCGCCCATAAGCGCGCGAAAGGCTGCGGCGCGGGTTACGAATACGCCGCCGTCACCCCCTCCGGCAACGTCTATCCGTGCCATCAATTTGTCGGCAACAATAATTACCTCCTCGGCAACGTGCTCGACGGCACGTTTGACAAAGGCGTTTCCGATGTGTTTCGCCTGCTCACCGCGGAACGTAAACCCTCCTGCTCCGGTTGCTGGGCAAAATACTTTTGCTCCGGCGGCTGTCACGCGTCAAATCTCATCGCCGAGGGCGACCTTGCCAAAAGCTACACGCTCGGATGTGAAATGGAGAAGAAAAGGTTGGAATGTGCAATATTGCTAAACGCCACCGAATAACGCCGTAACGCGTAAAATACGGGCGCTGCGGCCGACATGCCAAATATCGCGCCCCCGGTTTCGCCCGGCACAAAATGTAGCGCCCCTCCCGTAATTCGGAGGGGCGCTGTTATTTTCAGTTACGTGGTTTACATAATATCGTTTACATAACATTTGTGCATAATGCACAAATGTAACCCGTTTTTTCCGCCCGTTATTGATTATCTTCCACAAAAGGCGTATAGTTAGATACGGAGGTCAGGCGTTATGGGTATCCGTTGGGCTTCAATCGGCACGGGCAAAATGGCTTACGCAATCTTCTCCCGCGCGGCGCAATGCGGCCACATCGCCAAAGGCGAAATCTGCTTTGCCGACTGCGATACCCAAAGGCTCGCGCACCTCTCCTCGCAAGGCTATATCATCGCCGCCGACAACCGCGAAGCGGCTCGCGCCGCCGACCTCATCATGTTGGGGGTCAGGCCCCGCCAAGTAAGCGACGCGCT
This sequence comes from Oscillospiraceae bacterium, assembly GCA_031253545.1. Classification (GTDB taxonomy): domain Bacteria; phylum Bacillota; class Clostridia; order Oscillospirales; family UBA929; genus WRLJ01. The sequence goes on along the minus strand of JAIRWH010000023.1, from coordinate 26,200 downwards.
TGCCGGCATATCGGAAGAAATGCGCGGCAAGACCCTCGTCTCCATTGCCGCCGGCATATCCTCCGCTTTTCTCCGCTCCCTGCTGCCTCCTTCCGCCTCGGTAGTCAGGCTCATGCCAAACCTACCCATGCTCGTTGGTTGCGGCGCGTGCGCCCTGGCTCTTCCCGCGTCCGCGCCCGCCGCTCACTTAGACGACATACGGGCGTTGTTACGTTGCAGCGGCGAACTGTACGAACTGCCGGAAGAGCGCATTAACGCCGTCACGGCGCTGAGCGGTTCGGGCCCGGGCTACTTCTTCCGCATAGCCTCCGTCATGTGCGGGCAGGCCGAGGAAATGGGCATAGACCGCGCCACGGCGCAGGCCATCTTGTCGCAGACCATGCTCGGCGCGGCGCGAATGCTCGCGCAAAGCGCGGCAAACCCTTCGGACTTAGCGCGGGAAGTGGCCGTTGTCGGCGGCACCACCGAGGCGGCTTTCGCGGCTTTCGACAAACACTCACTCGACACCGCCATCGCGGAAGGTATGCGCCAATGCGCCGCGCGCGCGGCGGAACTCGGGCAGTAACCAAACCCCACATATTCGGTCTGAATGGAGAATGTGCCTTGACGGAAATAGTTTGCGGTTTCATGGAGTACCTCAAGAGGGAAAAACACGTCTCAGGCAGCACCATCTCATCCTACCTGAGCGACGTGCAGCAGTTTGAGGACTATCTCCGCGCCCCGTTAGAGAGCGCGGATGGCGACACCATCCGCGAATACACCGCCCATCTCTCGCGCCGGGGCAAATCCGGCGCCACGGTCGTGCGCACCCTCGCCTCCCTCAAGTGCTTCTATTCGTTTTTGCTCTCCCTCGGCATTGTCGCCGTCAACCCCGCCAAGAGCGTCACGTTGCCGAAAGTGGAGCGCAAACTCCCCAAGGTGCTCACGGGCAAAGAGGTGGAATTGCTCTTGGAACAGCCCAAGTGCGCCGACATCAAAGGCTACCGCGACAGAGCCATGTTGGAGCTGCTTTACGCCACGGGTCTGCGCGTTTCGGAGCTCATCGCCCTCAACATAAACGATGTCAGTCTCTCCGCCGGTTTCGTCAAGTGCGCGGGCACTTCGCGCGAACGCATTATCCCCGTCTATGCCGCCGCCATAAAGGCGTTGGGCGAATACATCAAAAACGCGCGTGACAGAATGGTGGAAGACATCAACGAAAAGGCGCTCTTTGTCAACATGAACGGCGAGCGCATCACGCGGCAAGGCTTCTGGAAAATCGTCAAGCATTACCAGGAAATGGCGGGCATACAAAAAGACATCACCCCCCACACCCTTCGCCACTCCTTTGCCGCCCACCTCTTGGAAAACGGCGCCGACCTTCGCTCCATCAAGGAAATGCTCGGCCACGCGGACATATCCTCCACACAAGTTTACGCCTCGCTTGTCCGTTCGCGTCTCCACGACGTATACAAGCGCACCCACCCCAGGGCATAGCGCCGCGCGGTTGAGGAGGGCTGTCTTTGGCCGGTTTCTTCGGGCTGTTTGACTTCACAAAACCCGGCAAAGGCGTGGACAAAGACGCTCCCCGCCTCCACCCGTTTTTCTTGTTCTGGGCGCTCTACTGGCGCAAGTTCAGCCGCCTTGTGCTCATCAACTTCATCTATTTCGTGCTGTTGCTGCCCATCATTTTCATCATATACCTCACTTTCAACGAATTACTCGGCTTCTTCGAGTTGCTGCCGGAAATATCCGCGGACACGGAAAGCGGCGTGGTCGGCATACCCGGCATGCTCGTCATCGCCATCTTGTCCGGCATATACGGCAGCCCCGTTTTCCTCGTCCTGTTGCTCGCCTCGGCAATACTTTACGGTCCGGCCACCTGCGGATTCACGTACATACTGCGTAATTACTCCCGTGAAGAACACGCATGGCTCTCAGACTTTTGGAGCCGCGCGAAAAGCAACTTCCGTCAGGGGCTCGCCATCGGCCTGCTGGAAATAGCCGCGTTTTACGTCTTCGTCATGAACATCACCCTCTCCGGCGCAGGTTCGCCCGGCGGGGTAATGGATTGGCTTCTCCTCGTTTCCCGGGTGCTCTCCGTCGCCCTGTTCGTCATCTTCCTCTTCATGCGCCACTACCTCTACCTCATGGTCGTCACCTTCGACCTCAAAGTGAGCCATATCATCAAAAACGCCTTCTTCTTCGCCTTCATAGGCCTGCCGAAAAATGTGCTGTGCGTGGTCGTCGAGCTGCTCATCTGCCTTGCCCTGCTTGCCACAGCGGGGCTCTTCGGCGGCATTATCGAATTGGTGCTGTCCGCGTTTTTCCTCTTATCGTTAGGCGGTTTTGCCTGCGTTTCCCTCTGTTACCCCGTCATCAGAAAATACATGCTCAAAGACGAGCCGCCGGACGGGTCTCCGCCGGATGAGCCTCCGGGGGAAGCGCCGCCGGAGGGGGTTTCGGCGTGACCAACAAACCCTCCGCCCTGCTCAGAGCCATGCTGCTCGGCATTATCACCTTTTCGCTAATGGGTCTTGCCATCACATTGGTGTGCGCGTCCGTGTTCATTAACCCCGAAGGCGAAGACACGGACTCTTCTCTCGAGGCGGTCATGGCGGCAAGTTCCGTGTTGCCCTCGGTGTTGTATATGTGCTATATTTACGGCTCGGCGTGGCGCTTCGGAGCCAAGGACATAAACCTTGTGAAATACGGCCACATCACCCCGCGCCCCCTCGCGGGGTTGCGTTGCGGCCTGTGGGTCTCGCTCGTCTCCGCCGCCTTTATCCTCGCGGCACTCGTTTTCCCCGTCTCGCGCGCCTATGAGCTGACGCATTTTATATATTATTGGTTTTTTGCCCTCACGGGGCGGCGCGTGTACCTCTATTTTCTCGTGCTGCCCGCCGTTCCGTTGTGCGCCCATTGGGGTTACTGCTTTGGCTATAAATATATAAGCATCAGGCAAAAACTCATGTACGTTGACCCCCACGCCCAAAGCGAGCGCAAAAGGGCGAAAGACAAACGGATTAGGTAAAGGGAACGCCGATGATGAAACGCTCCGCCGGTAGTTTTGTCTGTTCGGAATGTGGGCACGAAGCCCCGAAATGGCTCGGCAAATGCCCCGACTGTTCCTCGTGGAACACTTTCTCCGAGCAGAAGGCATACAAACCCCCGTCTTTGTCCGACGTCGCCGCAAACCGCCCCGAACCCGTTTCCATCGCCGACATATCCCTGTCCGATGAGAGCAGGTTTGTCACGGGTTTCGAGGAGTTCGACAGGGTGCTGGGCGGCGGCGTGGTGGCGGGCTCGGTCGTACTTCTCGGCGGGGAACCGGGCATAGGCAAGTCCACCCTGCTCATGCAAATATGCCGCTCCCTTTCCGGGGCTTCCGAAACCCTATATGTTTCCGGCGAAGAATCGCCGCGCCAGCTCAGGCTCAGGGCCGAAAGGCTCGGCGTGTCCGCGTTGCGGGTCTTGGCTCACACGGAATTGGAGGGCGTGCTGTTTGCCGCGGAGCGCGAATCGCCCGACATATTGCTCATAGACTCCATACAAACGCTCCACGCCGCCGATTTCGCCGGAGCGCCCGGGAGTATCGGGCAGGTGAAAGGTTGCGCGCTCGCGCTCACGCAGCTTGCCAAGCACAAGGGCATTACCGTCGTCATCGTAGGCCATGTGAACAAAGAAGGCTCCATAGCGGGGCCGAAAGTGCTCGAACACATGGTAGACTGTGTGCTGCTCTTCGAGGGGGACAGACGCAGCTCCTACCGCATCCTCCGCGCGGAAAAGAACCGTTTCGGCTCCACGCGGGAAATCGGCGTGTTTGAGATGAGCCGCGAAGGTCTCGCGCAGGTGCAAAACCCCTCACGGTCGCTCCTGTCGGGCAGGCCGCTCCACGCGCCCGGCAGTTGCGTGGCCTGCGTCATGGAGGGCTCCCGGCCCATACTCTCCGAGATTCAAGCCCTCCTCACGCTCACGGCTTTCGGTGTGCCGCGCCGCATGGCAAGCGGATTCGACTATAACCGCGCCATGCTGCTCCTTGCCGTGCTGGAAAAACGCGGCGGTGTATTTATGGGCAACCAAGACGCTTATATCAATGTTGTGGGCGGCTTGCGCCTTTCCGAGCCGTCTGCGGACTTGCCGGCCATATTGGCGCTCGCGTCAAGTTCCAAAGACAAACCGCTCGCGCGCGGCACGGCGGCCTTCGGCGAGGTCGGGCTTACCGGAGAGCTCCGCGCCGCGCGCGACATCGGCGTGAGGCTTTCCGAAATCGCGCGCTTAGGTTTTGCCCGCGCCATCATTCCCCACCACGGCGCGAAGGGCTTGGATATACCCTCCGGGCTTGAGGTGGTGAGGGCAAAGACAATCCGCGATGCCATCGAAGCGGGGTTCGCGCCATGACATACACGAAAAACGACCTCATAGGTCACCTTGGCGCGTTGGGGGTCAACCCGAAAGGCACGCTCATGGTTCACCTGTCATACAAAGCCGTAGGCGAGGTTGACGGGCGCGGCGATGCCGTGTTAGACGCGCTCACGGAATACATGCGGCAAGGCTTGCTCGTGTTGCCGTGCCACACATGGGAAAACGTCAACCCCAAGAACCCCGTGATGGATGTCTTATACACGCCCTCCTGCGTCGGCGCGCTCACCGAGCTCTTCCGAAAAAGGCAAGGCGTGGTGCGTTCGCTGCACCCCACCCATTCGCTTGCCGCCGCGGGTATCGACGCGGCGGAGTTCTTGCGGGGCGAAGAACACATCCGCACGCCCTGCGGCAAACACGGCGTATACCATAAACTTTCCGAGCGCCGCGCGCAAATATTGCTCATCGGCGTAAACCTCACGCGCTGCACGTTTATCCACGGTATCGAGGAATGGCACGGCGCGGTCGGCTCAATCTCACATAAGCCGAGCGACTATTTCGTTGTCGGCTATAACGGCCTAAGGCTGCACACGCCGCAATACAGGCATTGCGCCCGCTTAGGCTCGGAAACGTTCGGTAAATTGGAGCCGGAAGCGCTGCGGCAAAGCGTCATGCTCATAAAGCGTTTCGGAAACGCGGGCGCGCGCCTGATAGATGCCGCCGCGCTCGAGGAAATGACCGCCGCCTTTATACGCTCGGACCCGGAATACCTACTGCGGCATTGACATCAGCGCCTTGCCCAAGACCTCGGCCAACCTTTCGGGTGCCGCGCACACGCACTCCATGCCCGCGGCGGAAAGCTCCCGCGCGCTCCGAGCGTCATACAGCGGGTGGCGGCGGTCGGTCAGGGCAAGCAGGCACAAAGCTCTCGCGCCCGTGCCCGTTATTTTTCGCGCGCCCTCAATCAGTCCCGCGCGGCTGCCGCCGTCGTACAGGTCGGAGAGCAACACAAAAAGCGTGCGGCGCGGCTCGGTAATCAACGAGGCGCAGTAAGCCAGCGCGTTGCCAATATCCGTGCCGCCGCCCGCCGGCAGGTCAAACAGCACCTGCGCGCTGTCGCGGCGGCAAAGCTCGGACATGTCATACACTTCCGAATCAAACACCGCCACACGCGCCGAGAGCGAGGGTATGCCGCACAGCACCCCCGCGGCCACAACGCCGTGCACGAGCGAATCCGTCATGGAATAGCTGCGGTCAATGGCCATAATTATGTGCGTTCGCGCCGATATGCCGCGCCGCGCGCGGTAATAGAAGCGCTCCGGCACCACAACCTTGCGCCGGCTGTCATAATACCGCAGGTTCCTCATTATGGTGGCGTGCCAGTCAAGCGTCCGCGTCGGCGGCAGGGGAGAGCCGCGCGCGCGGCGGACAACGCCGCGCAGCTCGTTTTGCAGCCGTTTCTCCAAATCTCTGCGTATACCGTCCGTCGTGTCCGCCACAACACGCGCCACCGCCGATTTGTGTTTTTTGGGGATTTTCCTTCTCGCTTCCAGCAGCGCGGTCGCCATGCCGATACCCGGCGCGACGCGCGAGCGCACGTCCGGCTCAAAAAGCGTTTCCTTCAAGCCTCGGCGCTCCATAGCGTCGCCGTGCATTAGCCGCAACACGCCTTCGGGAAACACCTCGCGCGTGTCCGTCAGCCATTGCGCGGGGCAAAACGGCGGCAACAGCCCGTCTTGCCCCGTGTCATACAGGGCGGCAATCAACCTGTCGGCGGTCGCGTCCTCGCCTTCCGGCTCGCGCCCGGCGGCCGCGCCGAACGCCAAACGGCGGCGGCGCAGCCATTCTTCCGTCATTTCGCCGCGCCGCGCCTCTTCCAAGTTTTCGTTTACCATCCGCATCTCGTCGGGCGAAAAACCGGCAAACGCGCGACGCAGTATCACGGCGACGCGCAGGAAATCTTCGTAATCGCACAGCGAGATATATTCGTCCAAGGCCATCCACACGTCAAGATTTGCAAGCATTCCGGCGCGGTTATACGCCGCGAAGCCGTCAAGCCACCCTGCGGCATATTCGGGAAAGGCGGCGAAAGAAAGGCGGCGGATTATTTCCGCGCGCGCGCGCAACCCGTCCGCCTCGCCCATATCGCATAAAGCGGCAAAGGCCGTGCCGGATAAGAAAGGGTCGCACCCGTCCAAACGGCAAACCTCTCGCAAAGCGTCGGATAAGTGCGCGCGGCATTCACGCCAACCCGCCTCGGCCGTACCGTGAAGCAAGTCCTTCACGCGCTCCGCCACCGTCACGGGAGCCGCGCCTCCGTCGCGGCAGGCTTTCGGCAGTTCAAGGCAAGCGCCGAGGAATAGCTGCTCCGCGGTCTCGCGCAGCGCCTCCGTCCGCGCTGCAGGGTGAAAGCCGGGTGCCGTCAGCGCGGCCAAACGCGAAAACGCTTCGGCAAGCTCCGTGAAAACGGCGTTTTTCGCCGCGGTCAGAAGGTGCCGCCGCGCGTGAGCCAACACGCCGTCCAAGCGGCACAATACGGCCTCTCGCGCAATCTCCGCCGCTTCGCCCGCGTCTTTCCCGTCGCAAAGCGCCGCCATGAGCGCGTGGATAGCCGCGCTTTCCACGGTATCGCCGAACACGGCGCAGTCCGTAAGCTCGCGTTCCGTGTCCGGGCCGTGGCGGCAGAGCCATATCTCTTTCGGTTGCGCGTAGTAACGGCGGCCGTCGGTTTTGAGCCGGGCGAAGGATATGCCCAACGCCGCCAATCTGTGCAGAAACACGCTGCGCGCGGTCTCCTTCCTCAAATCAAGCGCAAGTTCGGCCGTGCCGCCCGTTATATCCATTTTCAACAGTTTGGCCTGCGCGTAAAAATCGCCGCGCAGCGCCGTGTCAACGCACTCCGGCGGCACAGAGCCAAGCGGCGCGGCGTTTTCCGCGCGCCTTACCGCCTCGGCCACAGCCTCCCCGTCGCCGCCGCCGAACACCGCCGTCGCCGCCGCCGTAAGGTCGCGCAGTAGCGGCGCGGGGTTGCCCTGCAGCCGCGCCATACAATCCGCAAGCCTATACGCCTCTATCGCGTCGGCGCAAGAGCGCCCCGCGCCCTCGGGTCTCATCTGCCGCGCCAAGCTCACCATAAACCTCACGGCCGCCTCGCGCGGTTCGGCGCGGCCGTGCCAAAGCATTTCATAATAGCAGGGCGCGGCGTTGCCCGCCCCATATCCCGCCATCAGGGAAAGGCGGCTGTACGAATAAGGTATCAGCGTCAAACGGCAGGCAATTCTCGGCAATGAGCGCAATTCATCGTCCGTCATAACAGGCAAGCGCTCGCGCAGCGCCGGGGCGTGATACGCGCCGCATATCACGAGGATATTGCCGTAGCCGTCCGCCTCCGCCCGCGCAATCTGCCCGCGCATAAAAGATTCGCGCAGCAGCGCGTTGTCCGGCACGGGCTCCGCTTGCCGCAGGCGCTCACCGAGGGCAAACGCGGCGGCCGCGTATCCGCCGCCGTCCGCGTGCTCGAAGCAGCGTTCCCAATACGACTCAAAATCCCCGTCCCCGCCCTCGCGCGCCACTTGCGCATACGCGTCCGAACCGCCGCCCGGCGGCAGGGCGAGAAACACTTCCGACGGTAGGTCCATAAACCTCACGTCCACCCCGTCGGCCGCCCCCCGGGTAATCGCGACATATTCGGGGCTGCACACGGTAAGCGGCAGCGTGAAGTTGCACGCGGGCGCGTCTTCGGCGTACGCCATAACGGCCACGGGCGGCTTTGTGCCGCCGTTTGTCAAATAGCGCGCCACAGCCGACACATCCTGCGGCATTTCCACAAGGAGCGCGTCGGGCCGTTCGTTTTCATATTCGCGCAGCACCTGCGCGCAAGATGCCGGCGAGAGATGGCGGATTGGCACAATTCGCCGCATCAGTTTTCCTGCTCCGAAGCGCGTTTATACAGCTCTTGCCACTCGCCGCCGCGCTTGCGCATTATGTTTTCCAAATACTCTTTCCAAGCCGCGCCGTCTTTCTCCTCGTCCTTCACCGCAGAGCCGCGGAGATAAGAGGCCAAATGCTCGTCGCGAATCTCGCCGTCGCCGAAACCGCAGGCAAACGCCAGAGCGCCCGTCAGCAGCGATATGGTTTCGGCGGCGGAGCAGGAAGACAAAGGCGAACGCAGTTTCTCTCTGCCGTCCAAAGTAGCGCCTGTCCGCAGTTCGCGCAGCACAGTCACCGCCTTGGCCACGGCGCGGTCGCCCGGTTGCGGCGCGGGCAGTCGCAATTGCCCGCACAGTTCCGCCACGCGCCCGGTCACGATTTCCATTTCCAGCTCAAAAGTAGCGGGGGAGGGGAGTACCACGGTATTAAACCGCCGCGCCAAGGCTGCGGACATATCGTTAGTGCCCCTGTCGCGCGTGTTCGACGTGGCAATGAGCGAAAACCCGCGCCTTGCCCGCAGTTCCGAACGCAGCTCCGGCACGGCTATGCACTTCTCGGAGAGCATTGATATAAGCGCGTCCTGCGTTTCGGGGGCGCAGCGCGAAAGCTCCTCAAAGCGGGCGCAAAGCCCCTCTTCCATCGCCTTGTATATCGGTGTCTTGACCAACGCGCCCTCCGAAGGCCCGGAAGCTATCAGCGTCGCGTAGTTCCACGAATACCTGACCTGCTCCTCCGTGGTGCCCATACTGCCCTGCACCACCAGCGAAGAGCAGCCGCTGACGGCGGCGGCGAGGTGCTCCGAAAGGCGGGATTTTGCCGTGCCCGGCTCGCCCGTGAGCAAAAGCCCCCTGTCGGTCATAAGCGTGGCGATTGCCACCTGCACAAGGCGGCTGTTGCCGATATATTTCGGCGTTATTTTCGTGCCGTTCACCTCGCCGCCGACAATATAGGCGTACACAGACGAAGGCGACATCTTCCAGCCGTCGGGCACCGCTCCGCGCTCGGCGGCTTTCAGCGCTTCAAGCTCCGATTCGTACTGCCGTTCCGCCGGCAGGCGCAATATATCACTCAACGGCCACAACTCCTTTTCCCGAAGTGAGCAAAACCATCAGCTCGTCGCCCCTCTCGGCGTAGAGGGCGCGCCAACGCCCGTCCAGGCTGTCGGGCGCCGTTTCCCCGCACAGCAGCTTGCGGTGCAAAACCTCGCGTATGTCGCGGTCTTTGTATTTCTCGTAAAACACATCCGCCGTTTCCAGTTCCAAAGCAAGCGCGGCCGTCAGACCCGGTTGCAGGCACCTGTCAAGCAGCCCGTCGAGCGCTTCAAGCGCCCGCCTTGTGCCGTGGGCGGCTATGGCGGGAATAAGCAGGCACTCGGCATACAGTATATCCTCGCGTTGCAGGTTCGCGTCATACAGCCGCGCAAAAAGCCCCGCGAGATACTCAAAATCGTCGGCGCGCGCCCGCACACCCTCGGCGCTCACATATTCGCCGATGTCGGCATATCTCAGCGGCGCAAGTTTGGGCGCGCGTTCCGGCTCGGTTGTCGCCGAAAGGCGCAAGCGCTCGCCCACAAGACGCGCCAGGCGCAAAAAGTCCCCCGCGTCGCCGCTTTCAAGCAACAAGCGCAGCAAGTCCTCAAACTCGGTGCCCTTCGCGCTCTCGGCAAGCCTTTCGAGGCGGTAATTGCCCAAGGCCTTCCCCGCGCCCGCAGCGGCTATACGGCGCAGTTCGCCGTCCAGTTTTCCGGCAAGGGTCTCTTTCACGCCTTGCGGGTCGTCGCGGCGCGGGTTATGCCGCTCTCGCACACATAAGCCAGCGGCAGAGCCATTATCCTGTTTTCTGCGTCGGGTATAAGTTTGGCAAACAGCGCCGTGTGCTCCTTTCGCGCGAAGGCGGCGGACGCGAGCCGGATAAGCCTCCCGTCGCCGCACGTGAGCCACACATTGCCGTCCTCGCTCTCGGAAAGCGCCCCGATACGCAAATACGCCACATCGCCGCTTGTATCCACGGTGTCGCCCGCGCGGGAAAGCAGCAAGGCGTAGTCGGCGGCGGCGGGCTGCGAGAGCGTGTAGCTCTCCCAACGCACACGGGAGCGCAGGGGGTAGCGGTACAGGCACGGCACAGACACCACGCCGTGGCAAGGGCTTTCCTCGCGCGTATACCGCAGCGCGCGGTAAGGGCGTTTGTTCTGCGTTATAAACATTTCCCCGGTGTTGAGCTCAAACCAGTAGCCCGTCTCCTCTATCTCCCGCGAAGCCTCGTTGTCGCGCACCTCGAAGTAATACTGCATGAGCCTCGCGTTTTCCGAATAAAAACCAAGCTGTTTCAATTCAGACAGTCTCCACGCAAAGCCGCAATATGTTTCCAATTCGGCATTGATAACGAGGGGATTTTCGGCCTTTTCCAAGAAATACGCCCGCGCTTTCGTGCATTGGGCATAAAACTCCGGCAGCGTGTCATAGGCGGCGGCGTGGTTTTGCAATATCGCCAACAGTTCGGCGCATATACCCGGCAAATAGCAACCGGCAAGGTATCGGCACCTTTCCCGCAATTCATACACCCTCTTCTGCGTCACCGCGCCCAAACCGCCGCCAATCAACGCCTCGGCAATATCCATGGCGGTTTTAAGCCCCATAGCCTGCAGCGCCGCCTTTTTGGCCGCGCGCGCCATATTGGTCTTTCGCGGCTTGGGGGTTTCATGCCCCCGGAGTTTTTCTCTCCGATTTGTCGCATACGCGGGTTCGTCCGCGAGGGTAAAACCCCCCGCGTCCGCGGCGTAAGAAAGCATAAGCGCCACGGCGTGCTTGCACGGGCTTTGCCTTGACGGGCAGGAGCAGCGATACACGGGGGAGGGGGGCAAAAAATCCGCCGACACGGCATACTCTTTCGTGTCGCTGCCGCGGCACTCGGCAAAAAGCAGATTGCCGTCGCGGGATATATGCGCGTCGTGTACTCCCCCCACAAGCGCGCGCGCCTTTTTCGCCGTTTCCGCGCTCGGCGCGGCGGACAAAACCCACGCCTCGCTCAAGGTCATAAAGCACACCCCCCATAAGTGTAGAGTACCACACGCGGGAACAAAACACAACGCCCGCGCAAAAAGAGGCGGATGTCTTTCCGTTCGGATTGCGGCTGTCTGTCGCCCGTGCGGCGCCTCTGCGGCACACCGTCGGCAGCGTCGGTTACGCGCTTTGGCAAAAAAACAGTTGACGCTTTGCCGCCTTTGCTGTATCATATAGCAATACAGTCTTAGCAAAGGGGTGCATACATATGCTGTCGCAAGAAGTTCTGGTAAACAACCAAGTCGGACTCCACGCCCGCCCCGCCACTTTCTTCATACAGAAAGCGAACGAGTTTAAGTGCTCCGTATGGGTGGAAAAAGAAGACCGCCGCATCAACGCCAAAAGCCTGCTCGGCGTGCTCTCGCTCGGCATCATCAAAGGCACTTCCATCACCATCATCGCCGACGGCGCCGACGAGGCGGAAGCCGTCAAGGCGCTGTGCGACCTCATCGTTTCCAATTTTTCGGAGTGACGCGCGCCGCGTCGGCCGGCATCCGTCGGCTCCGCTCCGCGCCTCCTTGAGGTTTCGCCATGGACGAAATGCGCGAAAAAGCGCTCTCGCTCCCGAATAAACCCGGCGTGTATCTCATGCTCGCCCGTTCCGGCGCGGTCATCTACGTCGGAAAAGCCAAATCGCTCAAACACCGCGTCAGCTCATATTTTCACTCCGCCGCCGCCCATTCGGGCAAAACCAAGCGTATGCTCGCCCATGTGGCGGATTTCGACTGCATCATCGCGGGCAGCGAGTTTGAGGCGCTCGTTTTGGAATGCAGCCTCATCCGCCGCCATCAGCCGAGATATAATATCCTGCTCAAATACGGCGGAGGTTACCCGTTTGTGCGCGTGGATATGGCTTCGCCCTACCCGAGTCTCACCGTCACCTACTCGGCCGACGCGGGCGAGGGTTCCGTGTGTTTCGGGCCATACGGCAGCTATTCGCTCAGCAAAAGCGTCGTAACCGCCCTTTCGCAGGCTTTGCGCCTGCCCGTGTGCGCGCGCCGTTTCCCGCGCGACATCGGCAAGGGCAGGCCCTGCCTGCAAGCGCATTTACACCGATGCATAGCGGTGTGTTCGGGCGGCGTGTCGCGCGAAGAATACCGCGCCGTCATCAAGCAAGCCGTGGCCATGCTGGAAGGCAAGGCGGAAAAGCTGATAAAGGGCATTGAAAACGATATGCTGGCCGCGTCGGACAGCATGCTCTACGAAAAAGCCGCGGCTCTGCGCGACAAACACCGCGCCCTCGGCGCGCTCATGCGCCGCCAGATAGTCGTGGGCGGCGGCATGGCCGACACCGATGCCATAGGCTGCCACATAGGCTCCGCGAAGGCGGGCATCGCCGTATTGCACTACAAAGGCGGCGACCTCATCTCCCGCGACATGGTGTTCACCGATAACGCGGAAGATTGCGCCGAGTTGCTCGGCTCGTTCCTCACGCAATATTACCCCGCGCGAAGCAGAGCCCCGAAAGAAATCCTCCTCTCCGCCCCCGTGGAAAACACGGAAGACATCGCGTTGCTCATACACGGGAAAACCGGCGTAAAGCCGCGCGTTACCGTGCCAGCGAGGGGAACCAAAAAGGCCCTCGTCGCCCTCGCGGAAGAAAACGCCCGCGAGGAAACCGAACGTGTCGCCGCGAAAGAAGAGAAAACCGCCCGCCTCCTCGCGGAGCTGCAAAAGCGCCTCGGTCTCGCGCGCCCGCCGCGCCGCATAGAAGCGGCGGACATCTCCAACACGGGCGAGAGCGAGCGCGTGGGTGCCATAGCCTGCTTCCAAGACGGTAAACCCGCGAAAAAGTCTTACCGTTTCTTCATTATCCGCGACGGGGAATGTCGCGACGATTACCACGCCATGGAGGAAATGCTCACCCGACGCTTCAGGCGTTACGCCGAAAAGAGCGCGGGCTTCGACGAATTGCCGGACCTTTTGCTCGTGGACGGCGGCGCGGCTCACGCGGCAATGGCGGCCCGCGTGGCCGCCGCATACGCCGCCTGCCCCGTGTTCGGCATGGTAAAAAACGAAAAGCACCGCACAAGGGCGCTCGTCACGCCGCAAAACGAGGAAATAGACCTCTCCGCCTTCCCGGCGGGTTTTGCCCTCATCGCGAAAATCCAGGAAGAGACCCACCGCAGCGCCTCCGAGTTCCACCACAAGCGCCGCAGCCGTTTCACGGGCGAATTAGACGGCATACCGGGCGTAGGCGGCGCGAGGAAGCGCGCCCTGCTGGAGCATTTTTCCGGCATCGGGCAAATCAGCCGCGCCTCGGAGGAGGAACTGTCCGCCGTCGTGCCGGCGGCGGTGGCGGCGGCAATCCGCTCCCACTTCCGCGCGTCGCCATGAGGGTCATCACGGGCTTATACAAAGGCGGTTCGCTCGCCGCCCCGAAGGGTCTGCGCACAAGGCCGACCGCTTCCATAGTCAAAGAAAGCATGTTCAACATCATCCGGTTTTCGTTGCAAGGGCAAAACGTGCTCGACCTTTTCTGCGGCAGCGGCCAGCTCGGCATCGAGGCGCTCAGCGGGGGAGCGGCGCGCGCCGTGTTTGTAGACAGTTGCCCCCGCGCCGTCGCCACCGTCCGCCGTAACTTAGCATCCTTAGGCGTGACAAGCGGCTTTCTCGTCGAAAAAACCGACGCGCTGCGCTACATACGGGTTTCGCGCGAGAGCTTCGGCGTGGTGTTCGCGGACCCGCCCTACGCCTCCACGCTGCTCCCGCAAACGCTCCGCGCGCTCGCGCTGTTTGACATTCTCGCGCCGGATGGTATAATAGTCTGTGAACACGGCGCGGGCGAACCCCTTCCGCTTGCCGAAGGCTGGCGGCTCTCGGTTTCCAAGCGCCACGGAATAAAGAGAATCTCGATTCTCACGCACGAAGGTGGTAATGCCGAATGAAGACCGCGATTTGCCCCGGCAGTTTCGACCCCGTGACCATGGGTCATATAGACATCATCGAAAGGGCGGCCGCGTTGTTCGACAAGCTGATTGTGGCGGTCATGCACAATTCCAAAAAAATGTCGCTCTTCTCCACCACGGAACGCGTGGAAATGCTGCTCCTCAGCTTAGCCCATATCCCCAACACCGTCGTTATGTACTCCGACAAGCTGCTCGCGGACTTTATCCGCGAGGTCAACGCCGATGTCGCCGTCAAAGGCCTTCGCGCCATGAGCGACTTCGAGCAGGAGTTCCAAATGGCTCTCATCAACCGCCGCCTCAACCGCCAAATGGACACGGTTTTCCTCACGGCGGCGGAGCAGCACCAATACCTCAGCTCCAGCGTCGTCAAGGAAGTCGCGAGGCTCGGCGGCTGCATCACGGGTCTTGTGCCCGTCTGCGTGGAGGAGCGGGTGCTCCGAAAACTGTGCAATACCGGTGGTGCCCTATGAACCATCACGACGTGGACGAGCTCCTCGCGAAGCTGTACAACATGGTAAACGACGCGTTTACCCTGCCGCTTTCAAGCGACAGGTGCTTCATAGACAAAGACAAAGCGCTCGCCCTGCTCGACGAAATCATCGCCTCCATGCCGGGCTATCTCAAAGATGCCAAGCGCATAGCGCAAGACGAGGCGCAGATACTCGCCAAGGCAAAGCGCGATGCCGAGGTTATCCGCCATAACGCGGAGGAGCTTGCCAAACGCCTCACAAGCGAACACGATATACTCATGGCGGCGAAGAAGAAAGCCCACGACTTGCTCAGCGAAGCCGAGCAAAAAGACAAAGCCATCAAGAAGAGCACCAATTCCTATGTAGACGACCTCCTCCGCCGCACGGAAGAATCCATCAATACCGCGCGCAACGAGGTAATCCACACGCGCTCCGAGTTTCGCAACGCCGCAAGGCACAAAGCGGTCAGCGGGGAATAGCGCGCAAAAAACACGTACTGTTGTTCGCCGTTCGGTGTCAACGCGGTTAATAACATATATATAGTGGGTACTTTATTAAAGGTACCCACTATATTTGTTTTTGTTGCTCGAACATATGTATCTATTATGTAAATATTGCCGATAATCGAACAATAGTGCGGGGTTATTGCGAAAAATATAAAAAATTTTTGAGAAAAAGTATTGCATTATTTTAAGCGTCGGTGTATACTCGGTACATAGAAGTGGGGAATAGTGGAGGAAAGTAGAGGAAAGAGATGACAGGCGAGTACAACCACAACGTAGACGCGAAGGGGCGGCTCTTCATGCCGGTCAAGCTCAGGGAGGAGCTCGGCGAATCTTTCTACGTCTGCAAGGGTTTAGACGGCTGTCTCTTCGTCTACTCGCCGGAAAACTGGGAAAGGCTGGTGCAAAAAGTCAGCCAAATGCCCATATCCGCCCGGCGCGTTTTGTTCCCCACGGCATACAAATGCGAATCGGACTCCCAAGGGCGCATACTGCTCACGCAGAAACTGCGCGACCACGCGTCTTTGGTAAAATCCGTCACCATTGTGGGCATGGGCAACCACGCGGAGATATGGTGCAGCCGGAAATGGGAGGAAAAACAGCAAGAGCCCGCCGAAGAACTCGCGGAGATTTTTAACTCGCTCGGTTTCTGAGCCGTGGAGCCTTATGTCCACATACCGGCCATGTGCGCGGAAGTTATCGCGGCCCTGCGCATAAACGGCGAAGGCACATACTTAGATGCCACGGTCGGCTTAGGGGGTCACAGCGAAGCGATTGCCAAAAGGCTGAAAGGCGGAAGGCTAATCTGCGTGGACAAAGACGGACAAGCCTTGCGTTTATCCGAAAAGCGGCTCTCGCGCTTCGGCTCGGCAATCACATTCCTTCGGTGCGACTTCCGCCATATCAAATCGGAGTTAGAGCGCCTGTCCGTCACAAGCCTCGATGGCTGCGTCTTAGACATAGGCGTTTCCTCGCTCCAATTCGATGAACCCTCGCGCGGATTCTCTTACCGGCACAACGGACCGTTGGACATGCGCATGGATACGGACGCGGAAAACAACGCGCGCGCCATTGTGAATGGCCGGTCCGAAGAAGACATCGCGGACATTATCCTCCGTTACGGCCAAGAACGCCACGCGCGCCTGTTGGCAAAGGCCATCGTGAAACACCGCCCCATTGACACCACCGCGCAGCTTGCGGACATCATCCTCTCCGCGCTGCCCGCCAAGGCAAGGAGACAAGACGGGCATCCTGCCAAAAAAACCTTCCAAGCGTTGCGTATCGCAGTAAACGACGAACTGACCGCGTTAGAGCGCGCGCTGGGCGACATCGTCGCTTTGCTTTCCCCCTCTTCCCGCGTCGCGGTCGTCACCTTCCATTCGCTGGAAGACCGTTTGGTAAAGAACATCTTCACCGCCCTCTCCGCCCCTTGCGTGTGCCCGCCCTCGTTCCCCGCGTGCGTATGCGGCGGGAAACCCGCGCTCACCAAGCAAACGCGGCAAACACCGGGCGAGGCCGAAATCCTGCGCAACCCGCGCGTTCGCAGCGCCACATTGAGATACGCCGAAAAATTGAGATAGGGGAGTTTGGCATGGACGCTGTCCGCACATTTCCGAATACCGGCGCTCTGCCCCGGCACACGCGCGAACGCGGGCTGCGGAGGGAGGAGCACAAAGCGGAGCGCCGCGCGCATACGCGCCGCGCCGCGCTGTCGTTGCCCGCCGTATTCTTCTTCGCCGTTATCGCCTGCACCACCCTCTACATCGTATACAACTATATGCGCCTGTCGGAGCTCACCGTATACACGGGCAAGCAGCAGGCGGAACTGTACGCCCTGAAAAAGGAAAACGCGCAGCTGAAGAAAAAAGCGGAGGAACGCGTTGACTTGCACGCGCTCGAAAGAAAGGCCGTTGAGGAATACGGCATGGTAAAGCCGAGCGCCGAAGATATACAGTATGTGGACTTAACCCGCGCCGACGCGGCGATTTCCTACGAAGACCCCGGCTTTTGGGAAACCGTCAAAGACTCCGCGAAAGACGCGTATGGCAGGCTTGTTGAGTTTTTGAGGTAGCCGGCGAATGGAAGACGGGCAAGGCAAACCCGGCGCGCTTGCCGGGGAAAATATGCCGGATATGGCGGAAACGCCGGACGCGCCCTCCCGCAAATCCGCCAACAGGGTCACATGGCGCGTCATGCTCCTTGTCGCGCTTTTGGGTGTGGGCATCTTCGCCGTGTTGGGCGTGAGGCTGTACGAAATACAGGTAAACCTTCGCGGGGAACTGCAAGGCAAAGCCAACGCGCAGCATACCGACTCCACGGGAATAGATGCCGTCAGGGGCAGCATATACGACAGGAACATGAACTTGCTCGCCTCCAGCCAAAACGCCGAGACGGTGGGCATAGACCCGTCCAACATAGAAAACGACGCGCAGGCCTCGCTCATAGCCAAGGGTCTTTCGGAGATATTGGACATAGACCACGCCGTTATCTATGAGGCCACAAAGAAGCAGGGCACAAAAAACGTGACCGTGGCCCGTAAAATTGACAAAGAGAAGGCCGACGAGGTGCGCGCGTTCATTGTCAAAAACGGCTTTTCCCGCATGATAAAGACGGAACCGGACTCAAAACGCTACTATGTATACTCCAACCTCGCGGCGCAAGTCATAGGCTTTGTGGGCAGCGACAACAGGGGATTAGACGGTCTCGAATCCAAATACGACGCTCTGCTCACGGGCACATCGGGCCACATAGTCGCGGTCAACGACCGCAGCGGTCAGGTCGCGCCCCTGCAATACGAAATGGTCTACGACGTATCCAACGGCAAGAGCCTTGTGCTCACGTTAGACGAAACGGTGCAGCGTTCGTTGGAGAGGCACTTGGAAATGGCCATGCGGGAAAACTCCGTGCAAAACCGCGGCTGCGGCATCGTCATGGACGTAAAAACCGGCGCCATACTCGGCATGGCCACAAAAGGCGACTACGACCTCAACAATTATCAAGCCGTTTCCGACAAAACCGCGCTGGCGGAGCTTGCCGCCCTCTCCGGCGAAGAATACCGCGCCTACCTCGCCGCCGCCCAAAGAGCCCAATGGCGCAACAAGGCGGTCAGCGACCCCTATGAACCCGGCTCCACATTCAAGATATTCACGGCGGCAATAGCCGTGGAGGAAAAAGCCGTGGACATCGAAAAAGACATATTCGTCTGCACGGGCATAGTCCACGATGTGGGCGGTTTCGACATCCGCTGCCATAAGCGCAACGGCCACGGTTCGCTCACTTTCGCCGAAACAATCTGCAATTCCTGCAATCCCGCCTACATAGCCATCGGCGCGAAAGTCGGCGCGGCGAAGTTCTACCACTACATGCGGGCGTTCGGGTTCATGGAGCGCACCGGCATAGACGTTATGGGCGAAGCGTCCAACCTCGGCCTGTTCCACACATGGGAAGCGTTCTCCACCCAAGTCTCCACCCAAGCCACCTACGCCTTCGGCCAAACATTCAAGATTACGCCCATACAGCTCATCACGGCCGTAGCCGCCGTGGCCAACGGCGGCTACCTCATGCAGCCGTACATCGTCGGCGAAGCCATCGGCGGCAACGGCGCGCGCAGCGCGGTAAACACACCCACGGTGGTGCGGCAGGTAATATCCGCGGAAACCTCAAAACTTATGTGCGCGCTCTTGGAGGGCGTGGTGTCGGAAGGCACGGGAAAAAACGCCTATGTGAAAGGCTACCGTGTGGCCGGCAAGACGGGCACATCGCAAAAGCGTGACCTTTGGGATAAAAACGGCAACGACATCTCCGAAGGCAAATATGTGGTGTCTTTTGTGGGCTTCGCGCCCGCCGACGACCCGCAGGTTGCCGTGCTCATCGTGCTCGACGAACCGGGCGGGCCCGCGTCTCTGCGCAGCGGCGGGTATATGGCCGCGCCGGTGGCGGGGCGCATATTCGCCGACGTGTTGCCGTATTTGGGCGTCGCGCCCCGTTATTCGGACGAAGAGTTGTCGGCCCGCGACATAAAGACCCCGGGCGTCACGGGCAAAGCCCTCTCGCAAGCCATAGTCTCGCTCACAAACATCGGCCTCGATTACAAAATCTACGGCGAGGGCAGCGTGGTCGTGAGCCAAATCCCGGTAAGCGGCATTGCGCTGACCGCCGCCTCGAAGGTCATGCTTTTTACCGAAGCGGGTTTAGACGATATGGAGCCGGTACTCATGCCGGACCTCACCGGCAAGACCTTTTCGCAAGCCAACGCCATACTTGCCGACTTAGGCCTTTTCATGCGGCCGACCGGCGCCTTCGGCACCGACGACGCGGCGCTGAAAGCGGCGTTCCAAGCGGTCTCTCCGGGTGAGAGCACCCCGTTCGGCTCGATTATCGAGGTGGAGTTCCGCGATAACTCCGTAGACGACGCGGGCAGCGTGAGCGGCAGGAGAAGGGGATAACCATGCGCCTGTTGGAATTGATTATGGAATTGGAGTCCATGGAAACAAACGCGGACCTCGACACGGACATTACCGGCGTATACAACGACTCGCGCCTCGTGGAGCCGGGAGGGCTTTTTGTGGCCGTTTCCGGCAGCGAGCACGACGGGCACATATATATCCCCAAGGCTTTGCAACAGGGCGCCGCCGTTGTAGTCACGGAAAAGCCGCTCACCCACGCCGTGCCATACGTTGTGGTGCCGGACACAAAAGAAGCGCTCGGCAGGCTCAATTCAGCCTTTTTTAGCCATCCGTCAAGAGAAATGACAATGGTCGGTGTCACGGGCACAAGCGGAAAGACCACAGTCACGCACCTGTTATATGCCCTGCTCGCCAAAATGCCCGGTGCCGTGCCCGCGCTCATCGGCACCAACCACATACTCTTCGCGGGCAGGGAAACGCCGTCACACCACACCACGCCCGATGCCGTGCAACTCCACTCCCTGTTACGCGAAATGGCCGACGAAGGCTGCACGCACTGTGTTATGGAAGTGTCGTCGCACTCCTTGGAGCAAAAGCGCGTGGCGGGCATCCATTTCCACACGGCAGTGTTTACCAACCTCTCCCACGAGCACCTCGATTACCACAAAAACATGGAAAATTACTTCCGGTCCAAGGCGTTACTGTTTGAGCAATGCACACATGGATATGTCAATTCAGATGATTTATACGGGAAAAGGCTTAAAGATACATACTCTCTCGGAGATTACGCCGTGGACTCCGCCGCCCAAATGAAAGCCGAAAACGTGGTCAGCGCGCCCGGCGGCGTGGACTTCACCGTCTGTTTCGAGGGTCAAAAAACCCACATGCGTTGGGGCACACCCGGTTTGTTCACGGTATACAACATATTGGCGGCAACACGCGCCGCGTCGGGATTGGGCATACCGCCGGAAGAAGCGGCAACAATCATAGAGGGCATACCGCCCGTGTGCGGGCGCATGGAGAAGGTGGCCAACCCCGCGGGAATAGACATCATCATAGATTACGCCCACAAGCCGGACGCGCTGGAAAAAGTCCTCTCCGCGCTGCGTCCGCTCGCCGTCGGCCGCCTCATCACGGTATTCGGCTGCGGGGGAGACCGCGACAGGGAAAAACGCCCGAAGATGGGCGCAATCGCCGAAAACCTCTCCGACACAGTCATAGTCACGTCAGACAACCCGCGCGCGGAAGACCCGGTAAAAATCATAGCCGACATCACGGCGGGCATGCCCGGCGGCGGCCACATCACCGTCCCGGACCGCCGCGAAGCCATCTTCACGGCGCTTGGCATGGCAAAGCCGGGAGACATGGTGGCGTTGTGCGGCAAAGGCCACGAGATGTACCAGGAAATCCACGGCGCGCGCTACCCAATGGACGAGAGGGAAATAGTGGCGGCGTACTGGAGAAACGAAGATGCTTAGCCCGCTCCTCGGCGCGGCAATCTCCCTTGCCGTCACGGTGCTGACCGCGCTTTTCTTTGTCCCGTACATGCGGAAGAAGAAAATCGGCCAGAGCATCCGCGAGGAAGGCCCCGCCCGCCATATGTCCAAAGCCGGCACACCCACCGCCGGCGGCGCGCTGTTCATCGCCGGCACGGCGCTCGCCTGCGCGGCGGCGGGGTGGCGGTTGTTTACGGGCGGCGATTATTCCCACATCGTCGCGTTGCTGTCCGCCGCCGCGTTCGGTGCCATAGGCTTTACGGACGATTACCGCAAAATCAGGGGCAAGCGAAACCTCGGCCTGAGAGTCCTGCCCAAACTGCTGTTGCAATTCGGGGCGGCGGCGCTGCTCCTGGCGGCTTTGCTCTTTTTCGGCCTCGTAACCCCGAATAATACTTGGCTCTACTGCGCCCTCGCCCTGCCGTTCATCGTGGGCACGGTCAACGCGGTCAACTTCACAGACGGTTTAGACGGCCTGCTCTCCGGTGTCACGCTCCCCATAGCCTGCTTCTTCGCCGCGGCGGCTTTCCTCGCGGGCAAAGGCGGTCTTTCGCTCTTCGCCGCCGCCTTAGCGGGCGGGCTGACAGGTTTTTTGTTCTTCAATTCTCACCCGGCGCGTGTCTTCATGGGCGACACAGGCTCGCTCTTCATAGGCGGGGCATTGTGCTGCATGGCCCTCATATCGGGCTTGGAGCCGCTTTTGTTCGCGGTCGGCTTGGTATACGTGCTGGAAATAGCCTCGGTCGTGCTCCAAGTAGCCTACTTTAAGCTCACGGGCGGCAAGCGCATATTCAAGATGGCGCCGCTGCACCACCACTTTGAGCTTTGCGGTTGGGGCGAGGTAAAAATCGTGCTGTGCGCGAGCGCCCTCACGGCGCTCTTGTGCGCGGCCGCGTGGCCGGGGGTAAGGTTTTGTCTGAACGTGTAAAGCCGCGCCTGTTGCCAATGGATTTGCCCTATCTCATCCTTGTTGTCGTCATCTCCGTCATCGGGCTGATTATGATGTTTTCCGCCTCTTACGCCACGGCAAGCGAACGCTTCAACTCGCCCACATACTTCTTCACACGGCAAGGGCCGTACCTCCTGCTCGGCTGGGCGGTCATGCTCTTGGTTTCGCGCGTCAATTACCAATACTTTCGCGCCCTCTCCATCCCGTTGATGAGCGTGGCAATGGTACTCATGGCCTTGGTGCCCTTCATCGGCGAAAGCCGCAACAACGCCCGGCGCTGGATAAACGTGTTCGGCATATCCGTGCAGCCGTCCGAAATAGTAAAAATCGGTGTCATCGTGCTGTTTTCGGCAATGATTACCGCATACGGGGAAAAGATGTCCACTTTTCGCCACGGCGTACTGCCGTTTTTCGGCATCTTGGCGGCCGTCGCCGGGCTTTTAGTGCTGCAACCCCACCTCTCCGGCGCGGTCCTCACGGTGGGTGTCGGCGCGGTATTGCTCTTTTGCGGCGGCACACGCCTGAGGTACTTTGCCGCCGGGGCGCTTGTGGCAACGCTCGGCGGTATCTTCATCGTCACCACCATGCCGTACGCGCAGCAGCGCATCGCCATTTGGAGGAACCCGTGGCTCGACCCGCAAGGCAAGGGCTACCAGATTATCCAGTCGCTCCTCGCCGTAGGTTCGGGCGGCATGTTCGGCCTCGGGTTGGGTAAAAGCAGGCAAAAGCTGCTCTACCTGCCGGAGCAGCACAATGATTTCGTATTCGCCATCGTTTGCGAAGAGTTGGGCTTCGTGGGCACAATGGCGGTACTCACACTCTTCCTCTTCCTCGTGCTGCGCGGTTACTGGATAGCCGCCCGCGCCCGCGACCGTTTCGGTTCGCTGCTCGCCATCGGTGTCACAAGCCACATCGCCCTGCAAACCTTCCTCAACGTGGCGGTGGTTACCAACCTCATTCCCGTCACCGGCATATCCATGCCGTTTTTTTCCTACGGCGGCACAGCCCTGCTCATGATGCTCGCGGAAACCGGTATCGTGCTCGCGGTATCCCGGCAAATCAGGTTACAAACGGGGGAAACAGGCGTATGAAGGTGCTTTTTGCCTGCGGCGGCACAGGCGGCCATATCAACCCCGCCATAGCCGTGGCGCAGCGTCTGCGCGAGCTGCACCCGGACTGCGCCGTGCTCTTCGTCGGAGCGGTCGGGGGCATGGAGCGGCAGCTCATACCCAAAGAGGGTTTTGACGCGGAATACATCAAGGTACGCAATCTCGTCCACAGGCTCACACCGTCCGCCGCGGTGAAAAACATAAAAAGCGCGGCCTTGCTCGCGGGCGCTTTCCGGCAATCCGCGCGAATCATCAAGGCCTTTGCCCCGGATGTGGTTGTGGGCACGGGTGCCTACGTCAGCTACCCCGTCTTGCGAAAAGCCGCCGCAATGGGTCTGCCCACGCTCACGCACGAGAGCAACGTCTTCCCCGGCCTCACCACAAAATTGCTCGCAAAGCGCGTTGACCGCGTATTAACGGGCTTTGACGGCGCGCGGGAGCGTTATCCCCGACCGGGTAACGTGATATTCACGGGCACTCCCGTGCGGAGCGCGTTTTACCGCCCGGACAAGCAAGCGGCAAAAAAGTCGCTGGGGTTAGACGACAGGCCGGTATTGGCCGTGGCGTTCGGTTCGCTCGGCGCGCGCGACATGAACCGCGTCATGGCGGACGTAATCACGCTCATAGCCCGCGACGGCGACACGCAGGTGCTCATGGCCACGGGCAAGGCGTATTACCAGTGGTTTCCGCGGCTGCTGCGCGAAAAGGGGATAACCGCCGAAACCCACCCGCATATCCGTATCAGCGAATATTTCCACAATATGCCCGCGATAATGGCGGCGTCCGACCTCCTCCTCTCGCGCGCCGGCACATCCACCCTCGGCGAGCTCACCGCCTGCGGCTTGCCCGCCATACTCGTGCCCAGCCCCAATGTCACACGGGGGCACCAAGAAACCAACGCCCGCGAATTGGAAAAGACGGGCGGGGTGCTCGTGCGTACCGAGAGCGGCATAGATGCCGCCGC
Organism: Oscillospiraceae bacterium; assembly: GCA_031253545.1. GTDB lineage: Bacteria > Bacillota > Clostridia > Oscillospirales > UBA929 > WRLJ01. The sequence continues at coordinate 2,064 of JAIRWH010000023.1, read as the reverse complement.
GCTGCATGCCGACATCCGCGCGCTGTTGTTTTCAACCGACACCGTCGCGCGCATGAGCGCCGCGCTGCGCAGCGCGGCCGTTCCCGATGCCGCAGACAGAGTCTGCGGCATCATAGCGCAAATGTGCGAAAAGAAAAGGGGAGGGAAGGCATGAGGCGCAAAAAACAGCGCGAGCCGCGCTACGGCCGCCGCCGTCTGGGTTTCGCCGCGGCGTTGGTGTCCGTGTGCCTGTTCATGGCTCTCGCGCTCATGTCGGCGGGGTTGTTTTTCAGAATCAATGAAATAGAAATACGCGGAGTGGCCCTCGTCAATCCCGCCGCCGCGCGCGAAGCGTCCGAAATCACCGTCGGCAAAAACATCTTCCTCATAGATAAGCTCAAAGCGTCCGATGCCATATCCCGTAAGTTCCCGTATGTCGAAAGCGTCAGCATCCGCCGCGAGTTGCCCGGCACGGTGATTATCGAGCTGACCGAAGCTCGCGCGGCCTGCGTCGTCAAGCACATGGGCTATTATTGGATGTTAGACGAAAATGTCCGCGTGCTCGGAGCCACACCCGCCATCCAAAAACCCGAATACGCCGAGGTCTCAGGTGTCACGCTCTTAGCGCCCGTCGCGGGTCGGCAGGCGGTCTTCCCGCAAGGCGAACAGGAAAAGCTGCTCGCCCTCAGCCGCCTGCTTACCGCCTTGGATGAAGCCGGCCTGCTGCGCAGCGTCAAGTCCATAAACATGGAGAAGGTATACGACGTTTACTTAGACTACGAGGGCAGGCTTGAGGTACGCTTAGGCATGCCCGACGACTACGCCTACAAGCTCTCCTACATACCCCACGCGCTGAAAAACGGCCGGGAGGGGTCTTGGCTGCTCGACGTGTCGGTGGCGCGCGAAGAAAACGTGCTGCTCTCACCAAGGGATTAGCCGCTCCGCCGCAGGCAAACGAAATTGCAAATACATCTTGACCTCGCGGCGAAATAGAGTTAGAATACAAGGAGCATACTGTTTTCGTGGGAGGTTTCACAATGGCGTTTGAAATGGACAGCGGCAACGAGAGCGTAGTAAACATAAAAGTCATCGGCGTCGGCGGCGGCGGCAACAACGTCGTCAATCGCATGAGCGAAGACGGCGTGAAAAGCGCCGAATTGGTCGCCGTCAACACAGACAGGCAAGCCCTCAAAAAAGCCTTGGCCACCCACAAAATCCAAATCGGCGAAAAGCTCACGGGCGGCAAGGGCGCGGGGAGCGACCCGGAAGTGGGCAGAAAATCCATGGAAGAGAGCCGCCCCGTGGTGGCGAAGCTCCTCGAAGGCACAGACATGGTCTTCATCTCCGCGGGCATGGGCGGCGGCACAGGCACAGGCGCGGCCCCGATTATCGCCGACTTGGCCCGCGAAGCCGGGGTACTCACCGTGGGCATCGTCACCAAGCCCTTCCTGTTCGAAGGCCCGCGCCGCATGAAACACGCCGAAGCCGGCATAGAGGAGCTGCGCAGCCGCGTTGATTCCCTCATCATCATCCCCAACGAACGCCTCAAATACGTCACCGCCGAGAAAATATCCTTCACCACGGGCTTCAAGATTGCCGACGAAGTGCTCAAACAAGCCGTGCAAAGCATCTCCGACCTCATAAACACAGCCCAGCTCATCAACCTCGACTTTGCCGACATCTCCGCCGTCATGCGCGATGCCGGCTACGCCCACATCGGCGTCGGCCGCGCCGCGGGCAAAAACAAAGCCGAGGAAGCCGCCAAAATGGCCATCCAAAGCCCCCTGCTCGAGACCACCATCAACGGCGCCAAGGGCGTGATTATCAATATCACCGGCGACCACGACATGGCCATGGAAGACGTGGAAATCGCCGCCAACATGATTAAAACCGCCGTGCACCACGACTGCAACATCATCTTCGGCGCCACCATAGACGATTCCCTCAGCGATGAAATGCGCGTCATAGTCATCGCCACGGGCTTCGACGAAAACAAGCAAATCGAAGACAGCTACTTCCCGAAAACCCAAGCCGCCCCCGCCTCAGCCACCAAACCCGCCTCCATCCCCCCAACCCCCCCCCCCC
>JAIRWH010000017.1 GCA_031253545.1 Oscillospiraceae bacterium | reverse complement strand
GAGGAAACTGCCGAAGAAGAGGCCGACTAAGGCGAACAGGGCGATTATCAATCGCTGACCTCGTTGTGGATTGCGTCCACAAACTCCTGTGTCCTTGCCGAATACGGTGTCCCGCCGCTCACCGCGACGGTAATTTTGGAGTTATCGTCCGTGGCGAACTCGAAGTCAATCCTCATGCCCGGCGTACGAGCCGCCGCGGACTTTGGTTGAACCATCAATCCTCCGAGCGTGGCCTCAAGCGCGTCCTCCAATTCAGCCCAATGCGCCGGGGTCAGGGAGGAGGGTCCGGTAACCGCTACCGTCCCCGCTCCCCCACCCGTTACCCACTCTACGCTAAAGCCCGGAATGGGGACCTTTCCGAGCATCACGGGGTCAATCGCGATGTTTTTCACGGTCTTTGCTATGTTGTCCGCCGCCGAAATATCCGCCTGTTGGCGCGAGGTTTCCACGTAGCGGATAAAGAGGGGGGCGAGTATGCCGATTAGCACCGCCATGATGGCGATGACGATAATCAGCTCCACCAAGGAAAACCCCTTATTCTTTGAGCCGATTACCGCGTTTCTCAAGAAACCCGCCTCCCGTCTTGTTTTTGGTGCCGCGCTCGCGTATCTGATTAGTCGGCTATGCTCCCGGTAGAGTCAACGTCCTCAATGCCCGTCACGAAGTCAGCCCATCTTGAGCCTGCCCCGGTCGTTGTCGCGGTAATTCTAATAGCCCCCGTGGAAGCGTTCACCTCTATGCTCAGTACCGCGTCCGCGCAGGCCGCCGATTTCCGCGCCGCCGAGCCTATGCCTGTGCCGCTGAAGGTTCCCAACGTCGCCGCCATCGCCGATATTACATTAGCGTCCAGCGTACCCGCCGTAACCGCCCCGGTATTGGCTGTCCAAATTGCGGTTTGGTTCACCACGGTACCCACGGCGGGGTCCATAACGGCCGTCTGGAGGGCTTTGGCGATTTGGTCAACGGTGGTCACGTCCGTCTGAATACGCGAGGTTTCCACATAGCGGATGAACATGGGCGCGAGGATGCCGATGAGCACCGCCATGATGGCGATAACGATAATCAGCTCTACGAGGGAGAAGCCTTTGTTGCCGAGTTTGGTCTTTCTCATGACCCATTCTCCTTTAAGTTTTTATTTTGCCGGGCGGCGCAGCCCCGCGCGCCGCCCGCGTTACTCTTGCCTTTAGGTGAAACTCACAGTCCCGTCGGAGTCAATGTCCTCAACTCCCGTCTCAAAGTCAGACCACCTTGACCCCGAACCTTTGTTTCCCGTAATGTTTATAGAGCCTGTGGAAGCGCTTACCGCAATATTGACCGTAGCGCCGGACGCGGCGGCCGACCTTGCGGCTGCGGAGGTAACGGTGCCGGACGCGGCGGCAGTAGCCGTGCCCCCAAGGGTGGCGGCCAATGCTCCGCGCACGGCCTGGTCGCCGCCCGTAATTGTCCCGGTAGCGGCATCCCACGCAACCGTTTGGTCAGTCACAGTACCAATAGCCGGGTCCATAACGGCCGTCTGGAGGGCTTTCGCGATTTGGTCAATGGTGGTCACGTCCGTCTGAATACGCGAGGTTTCCACATAGCGGATGAACATGGGCGCGAGGATGCCGATGAGCACCGCCATGATGGCGATAACAATGATGAGCTCGACGAGGGAGAAGCCTTTGTTGCCGAGTTTGGTCTTTCTCATGACCTTTTCTCTCCTTTAAGTTTTTTATTTAGCTTAACAGCGTGTCCCCTCACGCCGCTTATGCCCGCTGTTTAGTTGTTAGTTGTTAGGGGACGGGGGACGGGGATAATGTCTTTTTGAGGGCGTTGAACATCTTCCCGACCTCACCCGAAAGCCCCATCGCCGCCGAAACCTCCTCGTCCGAAAGATAGCCGACCCTAACGCACAACCGCAACTGTGTCTCCAATTCCGCTTTTGACCCCTTCGCCACCGAGAGGAAGTGCAGGAACTCCTTTGACGAACCCCGCCCCTGCCCCTCGGCGATATTCGAGGGAACCGAAACCGCCGAGCGCCGCATTTGGTCTGATAACGCGAATGTTTCCTCCTTCGGCAGCTTTTTCGTCACCCTGTATACCTCTTCCGCCAAGTCCATTGCCTTCTGCCACACCAACAACTCTGAGTAATCCTTTGCAGCCACCCGGCTCCGCCCCCGTCCACTAACCACTAACCACTGACAACTAACAACTACAAATTGCCCAGCGAATTGTACATCTCCGCCATGGGCATAAGCACGGAGATGACCAATGTGCCCACAATGCCCGCCATGACCACGATAATCATCGGCTCCATCGCCGCCATAATCTGCGCCGTGGCGTTTTCCACCTCTTCGTCGTAGTAGTCGGCGAGTTTGGTGAGCATATTCTCCACCGCGCCCGTCTCCTCGCCGATTTTGACCATGTGCGTCACGAGCGGGGGGAACATATCGGAGCGCTTGAGCGATTCGGATATGGCGCTGCCCATGGTCACGTCGTCTTTGCACTCGCGCATGGTGTCCTTAAACAGTTCGTTGCTCATGGTGGATATGGTAATCTCAATGGCTTCGAGCATGGGTATGCCCGCCGCGAGCAATGTGCTGAGCGTGCGGCTCATGCGCGAGGCGGCGGTCTTCACGGTGAGCGGGCCGAAGAGCGGCAGGTGCATGGCAAGGAAACTGAAAAACCGCTTGCCCGCCATGCTTGCCCTGAACAGGCGGACGACCACCACAATGGCGATAACCACCACGAGCACCACATACCACCGCGCCATCATGAAGCGCGAGGCGGTGAGCACGGCCACGGTAATGCCGGGCAGCTCCGTGTCCAACTCCACAAACATATCCTCGAAGGTGGGTATAACGAACATGAGCATGAGTATGACCACCGCCACGGCCACCACGCCGAGCACGGCGGGGTATGTCGTGGCTTTCTTCATAAGGCCGCGTATCTTCGCGTCCTTCTCAAACTGCTCCGCGCCGCGCGTGAACGATGTGTCAAGGCTGCCGGAGGCCTCGCCCGCCTCCACCATGGTCACAAACAGCTCCGGGAAGCACTTCTTGTGCACGCGCATGGCGTCGGCAAGGGTCTCGCCCTTTTCCACGTCAATCTTCGTTTCCCTCACGGCCTTGCGGAGCATCTTGTTCTCCGTCTGCTCCGAGAGCATATCCAATGTGGCCACCACGGGCACGCCGGCTTTGGAGATACTCACGAACTGGCGGCAGAACACGGACATATCGCGCGGGGAGGGCTTTTTGTCGAGGAAAGACAGGGAGATGTCCTTGCTGATGGCGAGCGCGTCGTTGAGCGAAACCACGGTGTAGTCTTTTTTGCGGAGGAAGTCCATCGCCTCCTCGCGCGAGGGGCGGTCAAGCACGCCTTTGTACTCCTTGCCCACGGCGTCCACGGCCACATAGCTGAAACTGGGCAGATAGACCCCTCCTTGCCGTCAGAATAAGCGTTTTTGCAGGGACACGTAATCTTGCGCGTAACTCAGGGCGGTCTCGCGGGTAATCACGGCGCTGCCGTAGAGGTCGAGTATCGCGTCGTCCATGGTCTGCATACCGAGTTTGCGGCTTGTTTGCAACACGGACGGTATCTGGAACGTCTTGGATTCACGGATATGGTTTTTGATGGCGGCGTTCGTGAGCATAACCTCAATGGCCGCCACGCGACCCTTGCCGTCCCGCTTGGGGAGCAGCTGCTGGCTCACCACACATTCGAGCACATCGGCGAGCTGGGTGCGTATCTGCTGTTGCTGGTAGGGCGGGAAGATGTCTATAATCCTGTCTATGGTGTTGGCCGCGCCCACGGTATGGAGGGTGGAGAACACCAAGTGGCCCGTCTCGGCGGCGGTTACCGCCGTGGCAATGGTCTCCAAGTCGCGCATCTCGCCCACCAAGATAACGTCGGGGTCCTGGCGCAGGGCGGCGCGGAGGGCGGAGGCGAAGGACTTGGAATCTTTGCCCATCTCGCGTTGGTTGACTATACTGACGTTGTGGGCGTGGAGGTATTCCACGGGGTCTTCGAGCGTGATGACATGGTAGGGGTATTTCTGGTTGATAATGTTAATGAGCGAGGCGAGGGTGGTGGACTTTCCGCTGCCCGTGGCCCCCGTGACGAGCACAAGGCCGCGCCGCTTATGCACCATCTCCACCACGGCGGCGGGTATGCCGAGCGAGGCGGGGTCGGGTATGTGGAGGTTGAGGATACGCGCCACAAGCGCCACGCTGTCTCGTTGCAGGAACACATTCACGCGGTAGCGCCCCACCATGGGTATAGAGTAGGCGAAGTCAATCTCGCCCTCGGACTCCAACGTGCGGCGTTGGCGCTCGTCCATTATCTCGTAGGCGGCGCGCTTGATGTCTTCGGGGCGGAGCTTCGCGTCGCTCAGCGGCTGGATATGGCCGTCCACCCTGCACGAGGGCGGGCGGCCCGCGCTCATATGCAGGTCGGAGGCGTGCCTGTCGGCGGCCGCCATGATGAGTTGTTCAAAGTCATTCAATGTGACACGAACACCTGCCGCTTCCTGAAAACGTACACGAAAGCACCCGTTTATCGGTAGGTTGTATTTTGTTTCGCCAAGAGTATATCACGAATAACTGATGAATTGTTCCTAAACTTTATAGGAGAATAAGGAAATCAGAGGGGTTTGCGGAGGCCGGACGGCTTACTTTATTACTTCTCCAACATAGCGTTCAGCCCTTCCCGCATGCCCTTTATATCTAAGTAGTCCTTCGCGTATTGCGTCCGCAGCAGCGCCGGGGGCACGAATTCGTTGTATTTGCCGGGCACCTGCGCGTCGGGCGGCAGAGGCAGGGCGAGCGGGTCTATATCCGAGCGCGCGATGTCGCGCAGGGCGGCGGCGATGTCTTCGGGGCCGCCCTTGTGGCTGACGACAAGGCAGACGGCAGTGCGCCACGGCAGACGGTTGGCGATTTTCCTTTGCAGCAGGGCGTAATGCAGCGCGGCAAGCTGCCGTGTGCCCACATGGGGAAAAACAGCGTATTTTACGTCGGACAGCGGCGTGAGCAGGTTGCCGGACATGCCGCTGAGGCGGGTGATATGGCGGATTTCCGCGAGGCGTTCGCGGCAGCGCTCGCTCAGGTATGGGTATTGCTCGTCGGAGGCGAGCACGGCGTGCATTTTTTGCACGAGCACGGTGTGCAGCTCGGCGGTGAAGTCTACGTCCCAGTCCACCACGGATATGCCGGGCACGGGCTTTACGAATATGACCTTGGATTTTTCGTTGACCTCCACCGTCTCCCACGTGTGCCCCGCTAAGGCGAAGCGCACGCCGGGAGGGTAGACTTTGTCTACTGTGCCGATGGTGCGGTTTTCGTCTTTCACAAGCAGATATTCCGGCGTGAGGAACACCGTGAGGAACTTGTGGCTGTTTACCACCCTCTCCCCTTCCCTGCCGATTTGCAGACCCCCGCGCTCGGTGCGCTCCAAATGGTCTATGGCGAGCATATGCGTAAGCAGCGCCTTGTAGTCGTCTTGTGGTATATGCGAGAAGCAGCCGAGGGAGAGCACGGATTGCGCCAGGGCGGCCGCGCTCAGCTCGCCGCAGCTTTTGAGGTGGCTCATCGTTTGGTGGTAGAGCAGGTTGTATGGGTGGGCGCGGGGGTTGAGGGGCTCTAACCAGCGGTCTTTGAGGTACAGCTCTATGATGGCCGCGGTGCGGATGAAGTCCCAGTTTACGGGGGCGAGTTTGTCGTCGGAATTGACGCGGATATTTTCCACGAAGGTAAACAAAAGCTGCGGGATTTGGCCGCGCCGCCCGCAGCGGCCGAGACGTTGGGCGAAACTCGACACGGAAAGCGGCGCGCCCACCTGCACGGCTTGGTCGAGCGAGCCGATGTCCATGCCAAGTTCCAATGTGACCGTGGCGCCGGTGACGATTTTCTCGTCGGCGGCCTTCATTTCGTCTTCGGCGGCTTCGCGGATGAGGGCGGACACATTGCCGTGGTGGACGCGGTAGACATCGGGCGATTTATTCTTGCGGGCAATCTCGCGCAGATTGGCGATGACGTATTCCGTTTCCTCGCGGCTGTTGGTGAAGATGATGGTCTTTTTGTCGAGCGTCATCTTGTAGAGGTATTCGTAGTGCTCCCTCGCGCCCACGTCGCCGGGGGTGTCTGTGTCCGCAAGGTCGCGGCGGTCGGCGTAGTTGACGAACCTTTCGATGTGCAGGCGCACACGCCTTTTGCCCTCGTCGGTCACGGGGGCGGCGCAGGGGCGGCCGGTGCCCGTGCAGAGCCATGCTTGCGCCTGCGACAAGTCGCCCAATGTGGCGGACAGGCCAATGCGGCGGGGCGTGACGTTCGTGAGGTTTTGCAGGCGTTGCAATACGCAGAGCAGCTGCAGGCCGCGCTCGTCGCGCATGAAGTGGTGCACTTCGTCTATTATGACAAAGCGCAGGTCGGAAAACATTTGCAGGCACGCCCCGCGCTTATTGGTAATAAGGCTTTCCAACGATTCCGGGGTGATTTGCAGCAAGCCTTGCGGGCGCTTTATTAAGGCTTCTTTTTTTGACTGCGAAGCGTCGCCGTGCCATTTGCACACGGGTATGCGCGATTGGGCGAGCAGCAGCTCCAAACGCTTGAATTGGTCGTTTATGAGAGCTTTGAGCGGGGATATGTACATCACGCCCACAGAGCGGGGCGGGTGCTCGTGGAGCAGTGTGAGCACGGGCAGAAACGCGGCTTCGGTTTTGCCGGAGGCTGTGCCGGACGAGAGCAGGAGGTTGTCGTCGCTGTTAAAGACCACCTCGCAGGCGGCCACCTGCACACCGCGCAGCTCGTCCCATTTGTTTTGGTATATGAAGTCTTGTATAAACGGCGAGAGGCGGCCGAAAATATCCATGCGCGCTACACCTCGAACTCGCTGAACTCGCCGTGGTACCCCTCTTCGCTCAGGCCGCCCTTCGCAAGCTCAAAGCTGTTGCCGCCCAGTATGCCGGCCACGCTCTCGCGCGGGTTTTGGTGGAGTATGTTGGCAAGCTCTATGAAGTCGCGGATAATCTCCCTCGGCGTGATGTGGGTGTCCGCGCCCACACGGTTGTATTCCACCGTGAGGAAATAGACGAGGTCTTCATGCGACAGGCGCGGCTGATATGAATAAAGTTGCGCGTGTATATCCCGCAGTTTCTCCGCGAGCACATACATTTCCTCTTGCGTGAGCATTTGCAGGCGTATGATGGGGGCTGTGAGGTCTTTCAAGCCGTCGCTTGAAAAATGCCCTTCCTCCAACCGCGAGCGCAGGGCCTCGTAGCTGTATACGCCTTTGTATCTGTCTTCGACGCATTGGGGTGTGCCGCCCATGAGGAAACCGATATGCTGCGCTTTGCCCTGCAGCGCGTCGTTGTACATGATGAGGATTTTTTCATAGTTGTTTTGCCGCGTAACGGAGTTGGGGATTTTATATATGTTTACAAGCTCGTCTATAAAGACAAGCAACCCCTTATAGCCCACGCCGACCAAAAAGAGGGCGAAGATTTTGAGGAAGTCGTACCATGTTTCATCGGTGACAATGAAACCGACGTCAAGCTCCGCTTTCGCTTCCCTTTTTGACGGGTATTCCCCGCGAAACCAGCGCAGCGCGTTGCTTTTCAACGCTTCGTCGTCATGGCGGTATGCCCGCCAGTAGGCCGCTATCGCCTTGGCGAAGTCGAAACCGTGAACCATGCCCTCAAGCGAGCCGGCCACGGCGAAGATTTGCCTTTCGACTTCGCGGTCAAAGTCCGCGCCCTGCGCGCCGGATTCTGTCTTGACGCGGGTGTGAATCTCCGAGAGCCATTTTTCCAATATCAGCGGCAACGCTCCGCCGTCGGGCTTTGACTTGACCGAGAGGTTTTTGATGAGCTCTCTGTATGTGGCGAGCCCCTGACCCTTTGTGCCGGCAAAGCGCCGCTCCGGCGAGAGGTCCGCGTCCGCCACGGCGAAGCCCCTTGCCGTGGCGTAATTGCGTATGGTTTGCAGCAGGAAGCTCTTGCCGCTGCCGTATTTGCCCACGATAAAGCGGAAAGACGCCCCGCCTTGCGCCGTTATGTCAATATCGTGCAGCAAGGCCTCGATTTCGCGCGCGCGGCCTACCGTGATATATTCCAAGCCCACCCTCGGTACCACGCCGCCTTTGAGGGCGTTCATGAGTATGGAGGCGATACGCGCGGGTATTTGGGCGTTCATGAACAACCCGCCATTTCCGCCGCGAGGGCGGCGTAATCGGGATATACCGTCAGGCGCTCGCCGAGCTCCACAAGGCAATCGCCGAGGATGTCGGCGGCTTTTTCGTTTATGCCGTCGGCGAGCACTTCCGGCATTGTACCGTGTGTGTACGCGATGTGCCTTATGTCCGGCGTGCCGCGCAGGGCGGCGCGCAACGCTTCATGCTCCGCGATATTCAGCGCGTTTTTCAGGCTCGCCCACGCGTTTTCGGCAACCTGCGGCGCGGCAACGCGCGAGGGCGGAACCGGGGCGGGCGCGGGGTGGGTTTCCGTGTCACGCACCGTGAGTTTTTCCCTGATGACCGCGGCTTCGCTGCGTATGCGGGCCAATCCGCCGCCGTCTAAGGTAATCGTTACGCGGTTGCGCTCGGCGAGAAACGCCGCGACGGCCGAATTGACGGCGCGGTCAATCTTTCCCAAAACGAGCGCGCTTTCCGCGGCGGATACGGACGGCAGGTAGCAGCGCAACGAGCGCAGGACTTTGGATTGGTTCAGCGTGAGTTTGTGCTTGCAGCCCACGGCTTCACGGAGGCAGGATTCGGTTTTCTTTATGATGTAACCGATGATACTCTTTTCCCCCGTGGTGCGAATGGTGGTGTGAACCTTCCAGGCGTTGTTTTCGCAGATATACTTCTCTCCGCGCGGAGTGGATACCTCGCGGTCACGTTGCGCTGCGGCGCAGGAAGCGGGCGAGCGGGAAAACGGCAGCCACGGGCATTGGAGGCCGTATCGCGAAAACACCCTGCCCAGGCCGTTTTCGGCTAAGACATCTTTTATTCTCGGCAGCACGGCGCGGGCGCACGAATGAAACAGGGCGATATTGCTGCCCGCGTAAAACTTGGAGCGGGTAATGTCGTAATCCGACGAGCGATGCCACAGCGCCGATTCGTCGCCGTCGCGCAAAGGGCGGCAATATTCCGGGTAATGTTCGCGCAAACCCGCGTTTTGCACATACGCGGCAAAATCGTCGGGCACTTCATAGCACACATAGTAGTCGTGCAGCCACTGCGGCATGTAATTGTCCAGCGCCGGTTCGCGCGCCCTGTACGCCGTCCATATATCCGTCAGTTTGTCTAAGCCGTCGCGGGGGTTATCCGTGCCGATTCCGCTGAGCAATTCGTAGATGTGCAGAAAGACGTAGGACAGGTCGGCGCGGCGCAATACGCCGCGACGCACGTCGGCGCGCCACGAAAAGTATGTGCGCAGCTGCTCGTCGGTCATAATCCTGTAATTCGGGTAATATACCGCAAACGGGCTTTCCGCTTCGTAAAAGTCCGTGAAGTCTTCCATATACTCGGCCTGCCTGCGAAACGTCACCCTGTCTTCGCGGTAATAAGGGGCGTTTGCGGCAATGGCGCGCATAGCGAGAAACCTCCGCCGCACGGGGCTTATGTCGTTGTGCTTGATTGGCAAAGGCGCGGGCAGGGACGCGAAGAAACGGCGCTCGGTGTCTTCGCTCGGCAAGCCGCCCACGGCGGCTTCGTATTCTATTTCGGCAAAGCGCGCGTCAAGGTCGTCGGGAAAACCGGAAAAGCGCGCCCCGCCGCCCGTTTGGGCGGGAGCGCCGCTCAAACGCGTGTGCGGCATGACCGACAAGAGAAACACCCCTAACCGATATTGCGGCGGTGACTATACCAGTATACCGCCGCTGCCGATGTACTGTCAAGTTTTCGCAAAGCAACCCCCCGCCGTGTCCGGCGGGGGGGCGCACCGTCGCCTGTCGGCGATGTTTTGTCAGTTGCTGATGTCGTCGGCGATTTTCTTAAAGCCGGCGCCGCCGGAGGAATACCAGAGCTGACCGTAGCCCCCGGAAGGGTCTTTGATGAAGAAGACGCTGTCGGACGTCGAGGTAAGGGCGTATCTGTAAACCTCCCCGCTGTCTTTCACTTTGACTTTTTTGGCGGCGGCGGTGGACGTATAGAGCGCGCCCAAGTCGTTTCTGGAGGATACGTCCGAGATGAAGAAGACCCTGTCTCCTTTTGGACTCAAGACGAATCTATCCACATCGTCGGCAATCTTCGCGGGTGTGCCGGTGCCTTTCACCACATAGAGCTCCTCATCCGCGTTGAGGTAATAAACCGTTTTGCCGTTGGTCGAGGCGGCGTATCTGTAAACGTCCCTCTCATCGGCCACTTGCTCTCCCTCTAAGGTCTTGAAGTTGGTTATCCTGTTAATGCGCCCGGAGTTCACTTGGTAGAGCAACGCCTTTCCGTTGTTGGCCAGTTGGGCGCTTGTGTCGGTCGTGGCCCTTTGAGCCTCGTATTTGCCGCCGATGTAATAGACACCGCCCGAGCAGCGCAGGAAACGGTTCTTGAATGTCTTTACATCCCCGAAGTCGTTGAGTATCCCGCGCGCCACGTCCCTGCACACGGAGATGCGGTCGCCGCCGCGCACGCTTACATACGTGCGTTCGCTGTCCGAGAAGAGTATTTCCGTGCGCGTATTGTTGAAGAAGCAACGCAGGCTCGCGTACCTTTCGCTGAAAAGTTTGATGTCTTCGCGCGACGTCCTCACAAAGATACCGTCGGACTTATCGGGGTCTTGGTCGTAATAAACATACGAGCCGCCGTTGGAAACGCCGAATACCGTGAGGTTGTCCCCGAACTTATCCCCGCGGTTGCCGCCCTTGCTCAGCTTGGTCACAAATGTGCCGTCGCTGCTGTCGTAATCGGCGGCGTAAGCCAGCGTGCCGCCGTCGGGCGAGAAGACCATGCTTTTGTTTGTGTAGGCGCCGTTGTCCACAAGCTGCTTCTTTTTGGATGCCGTATCATAAACGTAGAGGTCAGCCTCGTAGCCGCTTTGGTCTTTAAGGTAGGCAATCTTCTTCCCGTTGTTGGAGATAACCACGCTGTAGACTTCGTCGTCAACTTCGGTGAGTTTGCCCTTGGAGACGACGTAGAGTATCCTTTCGTTCCCGTCTCTCACAATAAACCAATATGTCTTTTGGTCAAGGCTCATGTCGCCGGAGGAAATGGTGCCCTCAACAGAGTCTTCGGCTTTGCCGTTGTAGACAAAAATATACTCGCCGTCACTGTTTTGGAAGGGGTATGTGAGACCCGTGGGCAGACCGCCGCCGCCGGACGAGAGCATCAGCGCGGCCGCCACGGCGATGATGACCAGCAGCAACACCCCGCCGCCGATGACCCCATAGAGCATGGGCTTTTTCAGCAAATTACCGGCAAAACCGATTTTTTCTTCCTGCGCGCCTTGCGCGGGAGGATACGCGGCAACCGAATATGGTTGCGCTTGCGCGGCGGGCGCGGCGGGGCGGGCGAAGACGGGAGCGGGGGCGGGGGCGGGGGCAGGAGCGGGTCTTGGCGGCGGAGGCGGAGGCGGAGCGTGGACTGCCGGGGGCGGGGGCGGAGGCGGAGGGGGAGCGTGGACTACCCGTTCCCCGCATCGGGGGCAAAACGCCGCGGTGGCCAATACTTCAGCGCCGCATTTTTGGCATTTCATAACGCACCATCCTTCGATATTTTCGGTATTTTTACGGCTTTCTCGTCGCCGTGTCGCGCGAAGCAAAAAGGGGGGGACGAAGGGAGCGCCGTCTATGCGTAGCTCGGCTCCCTGCCCGCAGTGTCCCCGAGACCGCCGAAGAGGTTTTGCTGCCCGCCGCCGGGGCTGCCGGGGTCGTCGTCAAACACCCGCGCGAATTCGTCGCTGTCCATGGTCTCGTTTTCGAGCAGGTATTCCGCCACGGCGGTGAGCTTGTCTTTGTGCCGCACGAGAATCGCCTCTGCCCGGATATAGGCCTCGTCTATTATAGCCTTAATCTCACTATCCAGAAGCGCCGCGCTTTGCTCGGAAATATTGCGTTTTTGGCTGTAATCGCGACCGATGAAGACTTCCTCGTTTTCCGAGCCGAAGTTGATGGGGCCCACTTTATCGCTCATGCCGTATTTGGTAACCATATCCCTGGCGATAGCTGTGGCGCGTTGGATGTCGTTGGACGCGCCGGTGGATATATCGTTGAGCATGAGCTTTTCCGACACGCGCCCGCCGAGCATACTGACGATTTTGTCGAGCATTTCGTTTTTGCTCACGAAACTTTTGTCTTCCTTGGGCAGAAAGATGTTCATACCGCCCGCCACACCGCGCGGGATGATGGATATTTGGTGGAGCGGGTCGTGGTGCAGGAGGTTGCGCGAAACCACGGCGTGCCCGGCTTCGTGGAACGCCACCAATTTTTTGTCGTGCTCGGGCACAACCTTGGAGCGTTTTTCCGGGCCCGCGATAACCTTTATCATGGCATCTTCAAGCTCCGCCATGCCGATGACCCGTTTTGTGCGCCTCGCGGCAAGAAGGGCGGCTTCGTTGAGCAGGTTTTCCAAGTCCGCGCCGGTGAAGCCCACGGTGGTCTTGGCGATGATGTTGAGGTTCACCGTCTCGTCGAAGGGCTTGTTTTTGCCGTGGAGTTTTAGTATGGCCTCGCGCCCGCGTATGTCGGGAATACCCACATATACCTGCCTGTCGAAGCGGCCCGGGCGGAGCAGGGCGGGGTCGAGTATATCCGGCCTGTTGGTGGCGGCTATAATGATAACGCCTTCGTTGGAGCCGAAGCCGTCCATCTCCACGAGCAACTGGTTGAGCGTCTGCTCGCGCTCGTCGTGGCCGCCGCCGAGGCCGGCGCCCCTATGCCGCCCAACGGCGTCTATTTCGTCTATGAAGATGATGGACGGGGCCACCTTCTTCGCTTCCTCAAACAAACTGCGCACACGCGACGCGCCCACGCCCACATACAGCTCCACGAAGTCCGAGCCGGAGATGGAGAGGAACTGCACCCCCGCCTCCCCCGCCACAGCCTTTGCCAAAAGAGTCTTGCCCGTGCCCGGGGGGCCGACGAGAAGCACGCCCTTGGGGATTCTCGCGCCTATCTCCACAAAGCGTTTGGGGCTTTTGAGGAAATCCACTATCTCGCGCAGTTCTTCCTTTTCCTCGTGCGCGCCCTCCACGTCGGCGAACGTGACTTTCTTTTTTTCGTCGGAAGCCATGCGCGCATTGGCGCGTTTGAATGAAATCGCCCTGTCGCCGCCGCCCATGGAGCGGTTGAACATGAAGTACCAGAGCGCCACAAAAATGACCACGAGCAGTATGGTGGGAATGAATGTCATCCACCACGGCGGCACCCAGCCGGTGTTGATTTCGTATTTCTCTATCGTTCCGTTCGCAAACTGGTCCCGTATTATGCCGTTGAGGTCTTCGCGGAAATAGTTCACGTCGTACAGCTCGTGAATCACTTTGCTGCCGTCGCCCAATATGAGGGTGAGGGTGGTGCCTTTAATCTCGAACTCCCTAACCTTCTGCTGCTCAAAGAGGCGTATTACTTCCGAGTAGAGGGGCGCTTGGGGCTTTTGGGCGTTATAGATAAGGCTAATCATGACTATGATGATAATCACGATGACCAGATAAAACAATATGTCTTTGGGTTCCGTCTTTTTCACCTGTCTACTCCTTCACTTTTCGTAGACGTGCCTTGACAGCACGGCGACATACGGGAGGTTGCGGTACTTTTCGGCGTAATCAAGGCCGTAGCCCACCAGAAACTCGTCCGGCACGGTGAAGCCTAAGTAATCTGCGGATACAACGGTCTTCCGCCTGAGCGGTTTGTCGAGCAACGCGGCAAGCCTCACCGACGCGGGTC
Organism: Oscillospiraceae bacterium; assembly: GCA_031253545.1. GTDB lineage: Bacteria > Bacillota > Clostridia > Oscillospirales > UBA929 > WRLJ01. The sequence goes on along the minus strand of JAIRWH010000017.1, from coordinate 16,592 downwards.
TGGAAAAGGCCAACAGACTTATAATATAACTCAAAGTGAGGCCGCTGTCAAGAATATCTTCCACAATCAGAATATCCACACCCTCCACGGGCATATCGAGGTCTTTGAGGATTTTCACCGCGCCCGTGGATTCGGACTTTTGCCCGTATGACGACACGGCCAAAAAGTCTAACTCCACCGGCATATCTATGGCGCGCATGAGGTCCGCCATAAAGACGGTGGAGCCTTTGAGCACACCGATGAGCCGCAGGCGCTTGCCCGTGTAGTCTTTCGCTATTTGGTTGCCCAATTCGCGCACCCTTCGTTGGATTTGTTCGCTTGTGAGCAGCACCCGTTCTATGTCTTTACCCAACCGCCCCATCCTTCCACGGTAATTCGCAACACAGGCAAGCCCGACACAACGGCGCACCTGCCCGCTATGCCGAATCCGCCCACCGCCACAATGCCCGTTTCGTCTTCCACCACGGGCACAAAGGCGCGTTCGCACTTCGGTATTTTATCATCAATGAAGAGTTTTTTCAAGCTCTTTGTGCCGTTCCTTCCGTGGGGCGCAAAGGAGTCGCCGGGTTTTCGCGGGCGCACCGACAAGCGGCCTTTCACGCTCTCGCGCGAAACATAGAAAACATTGGGTTCGCGGCGACCCGCCGCCTCCGCGGGTTCCGCGCGCAGGGTATATTCCGGCGTTTCGCGCTCTTTGCCGGTTAGTTCGATACCGTTGTAGCGCCGCGCGGCCTTTATGCCGCCCGGGAGGTTCGCGGAGGCGTGGGGGTTCGGTGAGGCGCACAAGGCCAACACAGCGTCTGTGTGCGCTTGCGTGGGCGCGAGGCCGTAACGCGCGCATTCGCGCCTGACCACCCTTGACGCTATGGGTTTCGGCAGGCGCAGGAGGTTTTCGGGTGTCATCGGCTCGGATTCGGCCAAGGCGGTGAGCAACGCGTCGTCTTCTTGTATGAGCGAGGCGGCGCGCGCGATGTTCGCCACGGCGCGGGGGTTGAGTTCGCGCAAACAGGGCAGCGCGTCGCGGCGCAGGCGGTTGCGGGCGAAGGCGGGGTCGCCGTTGGATAAGTCGTCAAGGTGTTCCAATCCGTGTTCACGCAGGTATTCCAGCACTTCATGCCGGGTTACCCGCAGCAGCGGGCGGAAGATATTGCCGCGGTGGCGGGGAATCCCCAACCCTTGCGGCCCCGTGCCCCTGATGAGGTTGAGTAATATCGTCTCCGCGTTGTCGTCGGCGGTGTGCGCCGTCAATATCAGCCTCTCTTTCGCCGCCCTTTGGAGAAAATCGTAACGCCTGCGCCGGGCTTCGTCTTCCAAGCCCTTGCCGCGCCTCGCGACAACGCCTTTCTCGCTGACAAACGGCACCCCCAGGCTCAGGCAGAAGTGCCTGCAATAATCCTCGTCGTCGTCGGCCTGCGCGCGCAGCCCGTGGTTGTAATGCGCCGCCGTAACGTCAAGGCCGCATTCGAGCGCCCACCGCAAGAGCGCCGTGGAGTCCGCCCCGCCCGAATACGCCGCCAGCACGGGTCCGGGGGGCGGCAAGAGCGCGTTATTCCTCAGCATGGCGCCAGTCTTTCTCCGTGACGCGCGTGTACTGCGCCTGCCATTCCACCACCACCTTGTCCGTGCGGCCGTGCCTGTTTTTCGCCACGGTTATCTCTATTTCGTCCTCGCCGAGCATATCGTCTGCGGAGCGTTTATCTTCGGGCACCCCTTTACGCAAAAACATAACCACGTCCGCGTCTTGCTCAATAGCCCCCGATTCGCGGATGTCCGAAAGCAAAGCGCCCGTGCGCTTTTGCTTTTCTATCTCGCGCGAGAGCTGCGAAAGGCAAAGAACGGGCACATTGAGCTCTTTGGCCATGATTTTCAGCGAGCGCGATATATCCGCCACTTCGGCGGTGCGGTTGTCGAAACGCTTTTTGGGGTTGCCTTGCATAAGTTGCAGATAATCCACCACCACAAGCCCCAGGTTTTGTATCCTGCGGCATTTGGACTTCATCTCCGTGACCGTCACGTCGGGCTTATCGTCAAACCATATATCCATCTTCGCCAAGGCCGACGACGCGGCGGTCAGCGCCTTCCATTCCCGGTCGGTCATAGCCGCCGTGAGAAGTGTATACGTGTCTACCTGCGCCTCCGAAGAGAGCATACGCAGCGCGAGCTGCTGCCGCGACATTTCCAACGAGAACACCGCCACGGCTTTGCCCGTGAAACGCGCCACGTGCGCCGTGAGGTTGAGGGCAAACGCCGTCTTGCCCACGCCCGGCCTCGATGCCACAAGCACGAAGTTTGAGTTGATTAGCCCGCCGATAATGCCGTCTAATTGCGTAATGCCCGTGCTGATGCCCGGCAGCCTGCTGCCGGATTCGGATAGTTTTTTCAGCTCCAGCAAGACGTTTGAGAGGACCTCCGGTATGCGCGACGGCGCGTCGCGCAAACGGTCCTTACGGATGTCGAAGAAGAGCTGTTCGGCGGCGTCTATGGTGGCGGCCGCTTCCGATTCCGCCTCATACGCCATTTCCTGCACCCGCTGCGCCGCGTCCAACACTTGGCGTTTCAGGCTCTGCTCCTTGACAATGGCCGCGTAAGTCCTGATATGCGCCGCCGTGGGGGTATCCTGCATGAGCAGCGCCATATACTCGCGCGATTGCGGCTCTTTATATGTGCCGTCGGAGCGCATTTGCGCCAGCACGGTCACGGGGTCTATCTGCGCGCCGGCGGCGAAGAGCGCGTATACCGCGTCGAAGATATTTCTGTGGGGCTCTAAGTAGAAGTCCTCTCCGGAGAGCGTTTCGATGGCCGCGGGCACAGCGCGCGAGTCGAGCAGAACCGAGCCGAGCACACTTTGCTCGGCCTCGCGGCTATATGGCAGCCGCCGCAGTTCGTCCATCTACTTATCCCGCAGGGGGCGTACCTGCAGCGTGAACGCGGCGGACACCTCATGGCCCAACTTCACCTTGAGCGTGTAGAGGCCGTGCTGCTTTATCGGTTCGGCAAGGACGAGCGATTTTTTGTCTATCCGCAGCCCGAACTGCTCGCGCAGGGCCTCCGTGATTTCCGCGCCTGTAACCGCGCCAAACAGCCTGCCGCTTGAGCCCGCCTTGGCTTCCACAATTACATGGGTGCTTTCGAGCTTTTCGGCCATCTCCGAAGCCATGCGCTTTTCGTGCTCGGCGTGGGCGATTTTTGCCTTTTCCTTCGATTTATGCTCGTTTTGGGCGGCCTGCGTGGCTTCGCGCGCCAATTTGCGCGGCAAGAGGTAGTTGCGGGCGTAGCCGTCCGACACATTCAGCAGGGCACCCGTTTTTCCCTGCCCTTCCACGTCTTGAAGCAAAATGACCTTCATCGTGATTCCTCCTGGTATATCTCAATAGCCCTGATTAACCTTGTGGTGGCCTCCCGCAAATCCGTGTGCGGCATCTGCGCGCCCGCCATGGCTTGGTGGCCGCCGCCGCCCAAGCGTTCGCATATAATCTGCACGTTGACCTCGCCCATGCTCCTTGCCGACACCACAGCCTCGTCGCCGTCGGAAAAGAGCACGAAAGATGCCAATATGCCGCTGATAGCCAAAAGCTCGTCGGCCGCTTGGGCCGCAACCGTGCGGTCCACGGGTTCTTCCGTAACGGATACGGCGATGTCTTTGCCCACCATGCGGGCGTTCCTGATGATGCTGTAACGCGCGATTGACGTGGGCAGGTCCGTTTGGAAGAGTTTTTTCACCTGCACGGTGTCCGCACCCGCGCCGCGCAGGAACGCCGCCGCCTCAAACGTCCTCACGCCCGTGTGCAGCGTGAAGTTTTTCGTGTCCAGCACAATGCCGGCAAGAAGAGCATTGGCTTCGGAGCGCGTAAGGTCGCCCGGCTCGCATATATACTGGAGGAGCTCGCATATAAGCTCCGACGCGGAGGAGGCATACGGTTCGTGGAAGTTGAGCGCCGCTTTGTCTATATATGTGGCCGCCCTTCTGTGGTGGTCAATAACGGCCACGCGGTTTATGGACTGTAAAAGCTCCTTGCTTTCCACAATCTCCGGCCGTGTGCAGTCCACCACCACGAGCAGCGAGGCGGAATCGGCCTCCAAGAGCGCGCCTTGCGTGTCTGTAAACACATGCGCGTATTCCGGGGTCTGCCTCAGCTGCGCCACAATGCCCCGCGCCGCCGCCGTGACTTCGTCTATCACAATCCTGGCCGGCACCCCCGCCTTCCTGGCGGCACAGACAACGCCCGCCGCCGAGCCGACGCAGTCTATATCGCTGCCCCTGTGGCCCATGATAAGCACAAGCGAGGAATCGCCGATGAGCGTTTGCAGCGCCGAGGCCATGATACGGCTTTTTACCTTCGTGCGTTTTTCCACTTCCTTAGACACGCCGCCGTAAAAATCAAAAGTGGAGTTGTTTTTGATAACCGCCTGGTCCCCGCCCCTGCTCAGAGCCATTTCCGTGGCCAAATGGGCCGAGGCCAATCTTTCGCGAAGCGTGAGGCCGTCGCGGCCGATACCGATTGAAAGGGTGACGGGTATGCCCGCCGAGCCCTGCAAGCCGCGAGCCGCCTCAAGCACGGAAAACCTGCCGTCCGCGAGCCCTTGCAGAAACCGCTCCTGAAACAGGAAGAGGTATTTGTCGCGGTCGTATTTGCGCAGAATACCTTGCGTGTGCTCCGCCCAGGCGGAAACTTTTTCGTCCAAGGCGGCGAGTATGCCGCTGCGCGCCGTGTCCGTGCTGTTTTTGAGCACTTCGTCGTAGTTGTCCATGGTTATGATAGCCACCGCCGTGCGGGAAAGCAGCGCCTCCGAGCGCAAATAACTCAGCTCCGTGGTGTCTAACCAGTATACGCTGCCCAAGTAGCCGCCCGCGTCTTTCGCGCCCGACCGCACCACATTGCCGAACACCGTGAAGATTCTGCCTTTCAGGGCAATTTCCGAGGGATATTCCGTCTTCCCTTCCAGCAGCCAGTGCAGGTCGAAATCGGGCACCACGTCCTTGATGGATATTTCAAACAAATGCTCCCTGTCGCCGGTTATTTCGTAAAACTTTGTGTTGCACCAGAGTATCTCGCCCGTGTCCATTCTGATGATTACCGTGGGCAAGGGGAAATTCACCACGGAGTCTTTCGTGGCCGTGTCCACGTTCATGGTTATCTGCTCGATATAGCGCACGACCTCTTTGCGCCGCACCACGGTCATGTGCAGATATACGCCGTATATTATCATTATCACGGCACCCTCGGCGGCGGCCAGCAACGGCACGAAATATACCGTGACGAGCGCGAAGAGTATCATCACAATGAAAAAGAGCTGGGAACCCGGCGTGAGCGCCCGCCTTATCCGTTTGTTCACCGTGGCTGTGCCCCCTTCCCGCAATTCTCGCCGCCGGACGCGAAGAGCGCCGCTCCGGCGGGCGTTCGCCGCCTTTGCCCGCTACTTCGGCGCGGAGAATATATAGCTTGTTTTTGTCTTGGCCGCGCGCCCCGCGCGCAGCAGCGGCACGGCAAAGCCCGGCGTGTTGACGGCGTTGGGGAAATACTGCGTTTCCAAGCATAAGCCGCAACGCGGCGCGTAGGCACCGCCCGCGCGGGCCTTTCTCTCCGTGAGGAAGTTGCCCGAATAGAATTGAAGCCCCGGCAGGTCCGTGAAACATTCCATAACCCGCCCCGCGGCCTCGTGCGAGAGGGCGGCAACCTTGCGAAAGCCCTCGCCGTCCAACGCGTAATTGATGTCAAAGCCGTTGCCGATTGTAAGCTGCGGGTGGCGCTCGCCCAACGCGTCCTGTATCCGGCGCGGTTGGGTAAAGTCGTAGGGCGTGTCTTCCACGGGCAGCAACGTGCCGTCGGGCACCATATAGTCGGCCTTGCAGGGCGTGACATACCGCGCGTTGATTTGCAGCGTGTGGCCGCCCGCAAAGCCCGACGCGTGGCCCGCAAGGTTGAAGTACGCGTGGTTGGTGAGGTTGACTATGGTGTCGCGGTCGGAGGCGTATTCATATTCGATGCTCAATTCGCCCCCGTCGTTGAAGGTGTATGTCGCCGCAACGCGCAGGTTGCCGGGGAAGCCCTCCTCGCCATGAGGGCTTTCGTAGGTGAAAACCACGCCCTCGCCCTTCGCGCCCGCCGACCAGAGCTTTTTGTCGAAACCCGCAAGCCCCCCGTGGAGCGACACGCCCAGCTCGTTGGAGGGCACCTCATGGCGGCGGCCGCCCAGCGTGAACCCGCCTCCGTCAATTCTGTTTGCCACACGGCCGCACACCGCGCCGAGATAGCCGTCGCTTTGCAGGTACTCTTCAAGCGTGTCGTATCCGAGGCACACGTTGCCCACGCGGCCGTCTTTGTCCGGCACATTGATTTCCACAAGCGCCGCGCCGTAATCCGTGAGCGACACGGAGGCGCCGGAGGCGTTGCGGAGTGTGTACAGCGAAACCTCGCGCCCGTCCGGCATACTGCCGAAATACGTCTTTTCCGCGGCCATTTGTCAGCCCCCTTTCCTCTTGAATACGCCTTTTTTCGCGAGCGCCGCGCCCGCTCCGAGCAACGCGCACACGGCGATGCCGCCCGCGGCAAGCCCGATATACAACGCGCGGTTCGACCCTGAGCCCGTCTCGCCGCCGTCGCCGCCGGAAGGCGAGGCTTCGGGCGAGGCTTCGGGCGAGGCGGACGGGGACGCGGAGGGCGGCGGTTCGGCAACGTCCGTGTTTTCGGCGAGCAGCAGGTGATATATACTCATAGGTTGCACGGTAAAGGCCGTATGGCTTACGCCCGCAAGGTCGGTTTCCTCGCGTATGGCCGCGCCGGAGCCGTCTAAAACAAACAGGCGCGAGAGGGTGTATTCGGCGGGTATGCCGCCGATGTTAAACCGCGCTTCGTTGCTTGTGTCTTTGTTGATTACCATAAGGCGGATATTGCCTTCCCCGTCGGCGGAGGCGTACACGCTGCCCGTTTCGGCGTTGTCGTTGGCCGCGCGCAGGAGCGTGTCGCCGAAAGCCGAGCCCGCGCCGTCGGCGTTCGTGTACATATTGAGCGCCGCGAGGGCGTAATCAATAGCGCCGCGGCTTGATGTGGGCCAAAGCGTGGCTAAGTAGACCTCCTGCTCGGCAAAGATACCCAGCGTGTCGGCGAGAGCCACGGCGCCGGAGATATGGTCTTCCGCGCCGAAGCTGTATTCCGTAAAGGCGAGTTTGGTGCCCGGGTAATACTGCTCGATGGATTGTTTCACTTTGGGTATAATGGGCAGGAAGCGGGAAAACCATTGGCCTATCCAGCTTTTTTCCACATAGCCGTATTCGTGCAGGGAGCGCGTGGACTGCACCCGCGCGCGTTGCATATCTTCGTCGCCCACCGCGCCGAAGACCACGCGCGAGCCGGATTCGCTTTGGGCCTCCGAGTAGTAATGCAGGTCAAGCACATCAAGCAGCCGCCGCCCCTGCGCCTCTTCCGCCTCGCGCATTTTATCCAAATAGCAGTCTATAAACCATTCATATTGGGCGCTGTATGTCGCGTGCCAGTCCGGGGCATCCTGCAATGTATTGTAGGCGTTGAAGCCGTACAGCACGGGGCCATATACCTCCGCGCCCGGGTCAACGTCTTTTACCGCCGCCGCCAGCGATATGCTCCTCTCCGCGAGCTCATCCACCGTCACCTTGTCCGGGTGTATGCGCGGGTGCGTCTGCGACCAAAGCCCCGGCTCGTTGTCCAAACAGTAGCCCTTCACGCCCGTGTCGGTTGAGGAATCGCCAAGGGTGGCCACGAGGTATCGGAGCAGTTCGTCGGAATACACATATTCGGCGGCGGGGTCGGGCGTGAGCGTGTACTCGCCTCCGGGCTTGCGGTCTATGACCTGCGCCCAGCGTTCCGACGGCGCCGTTTCCTCGCGGGTCACGGTCAGCGCGCCGTCTCTTGCCACAAAGCCCGCCATAGGCAATGTGACCACGGAATAAGCGCCCGCCCCGGCGGCTTTGCGGGCGAAGTCGAGCATGACTATGCCCGGGGTCTGCCTGTCCGCCTCCGCAATACCGCCGAGCAGATAATCGTCGGAATAATGCTGCCAGTCGCTGCCGGCGTTAGAGTAGTTATTGTGCCAGTTGTAGCCCGTGAGGCGGTTGCCGCCCTGCCTTGCCGAATATTGCGTAAGGCGCGAATCCACGCCGTTCAGGCCGTAAATGTACGGCGAAATGGGCAAGCCCGCCGAGACGGTATCCACGGTCACGTTTACCTCGTAAGGCGCGCCCGCGCCGCTTGCCGTGCCCAACGCGCCAAGCGCGAGCAGGCACGCCGCCAATATGGCGCTCGCTTTCATTTTGTATTTCCTCATCCTCATCTTTTTATATACCGCGGGGATAACTATCTGCCCCGCGCGTTTGGCCGCCACAATGGTGTGGTGCTTTGCCGCCCTGACGTATCGTATCAGGCGACGGGGAAAGAGCGGGCTGAGTATGCGCCTGTCCATAGCCGCAATCTTCCTTTCCGCTTTCTCTTTGTCCTGTATGGCATACAGCTTTTTGTACTTCTTTATCAAGGTGAGGAAACTGTGCTTTGCGTAGAGTATATCACTCTTTTTGTATTGCGGCATTTTCAGCTGCATTTTGTCGCTGACTTTTGCCTTGGGGTTGATGAACCCGCCGTCTTCGGCAATTTGGCGCAGCGCCGTGGCGGGGTAGGGGTAGAATATGCTCACAATGACGTTGGTGGCGTTGATTCTCGCGTTGAGCTTTATGGTCTGGAGCGTCAGCTCCAAGGTTTCGTGCGGCAGCGCCACGATATTGTAGGTATAGACCATAATGCCTTCGCGCAGAAGCCAGCCGGCTACTTTTACGATATGGTCGTTTTTCATGCTGCGGTGGAGGTATTTTTGCCGGAACTCCTCGTTGCCGTTTTCCAAACCGATGGTCACAAGGTAGCAGCCGCTGTCCGCGAGCACTTTCACCATCTTTTCGTCCATGTGGTCGAAGCGCAGGTTGCAGGTGAACTTGCGGCCTATGCGCTCTTTGTAGAGAGCCATAAACTCGTAAAACCAGTCGGCGTACATATTGAGGATAGAGTCGTTGAAGTTGAGGCGCTGTATGCGCGGGTCCTTGTCAATAATGGTTTGGAGCAGGCGCACGGCGTTTTCGGGGCTGCGGAAACGCGCGTAGTTCTTTTTGTTTTCATACACGTTGCGCATATGCACATTGGCGCAGTATGTGCACGAGTACATACAGCCCCTGCTCACGATGGCCACGGCCTCGTTGAGGCGGCTTGTTTTAAGGTTGGGGAAGTCGAAAATATCAAGGTCGGGGAAAGGCAGCTCGTCGAGGTTTTCCGGATACGGGCGCACGGGGTTTTTCACCACAGCGCCGTCTTCCTGCTTAAACCAAAAGCTGTCCGCCTTCGGGCCGAGCTTTCCCGTGGCGGCGAAAGCGTCTATCAGGTCGCGCGTGACAAGCTCGCCTTCGCCCACGCACACGGCATCAACCCCGCGCACCTCAATACATTCCTGCGGGGCGAGCGTGGGGTGGTACCCGCCGATGATGACGGGTATATCGGGCAGCTCGTCGTCTAACCAGCCCGCCATTACCCTGACGGCGTTGAGGATGGTGGTGCGGACGGTAAAGCCGATGATGTCCGGCGAAAACGACCTGACCTTGTGTAAAAACTCCTCCCGTTCGGGCATATATGTCTGCTGATAGAGCGTCACGGCGTGGCCCGACGCTTTGAGCGAAGCCGATATGGACGCGATGGCCTCGTTGTAGTTGCCCGCCGGCACATCGCGGATATGTTTGGCAGATTCCAAGAAGTCCGGGTTTATAAACAAAAAGCTCACCGGCATACACGCTCACCTCCGTTTTCCGCCGCTCATAACATTATAGCGCGGCGCTCCCGTTTTTTCAATCACGACAGCACGGTCTTTTCCGCGTCTTCCTCGTACTGCCTTGTGTAAAGCCCGTAATAGTGGCCCCGCGAACGCATAAGCTCTTTGTGTTTCCCGCGTTCGATAATGCGGCCGTCCTTCACCACGAGTATCATGTCCGCGGCGCGGATTGTGGAGAGGCGGTGGGCTATAACAAAGCCCGTGCGCCCGGCAAGGAGCCGGGCGACGGCTTTCTGTATGAGCGTTTCCGTTTCCGTGTCCACAGACGACGTGGCTTCATCAAGCACGAATATGCGCGGATTCGCCAATATGGCCCTGGCGAAGGATATAAGCTGCTTTTCTCCCGTGGAGAGCCTGTCGCCGCCTTCGCCCGCGTCTGTGTCGAAGCCGTGTTCTAATTTTGCGATAACGGCGTCGGCGCTCACAAGCGCGGCCGCCGCCTCCACTTCCCCGTCTGTGGCGTCTAACCTGCCGTAACGTATATTTTCCCTTATTGTGCCGGAAAACAGATGCGGCGTTTGCAGCACATAACCTATGCTGCTGTGCAGCCAAAGCCGGCTGCGTTCTTTGCAGTCGCGCCCGTCTATGAGCACCCTACCCTCCGTCGGCTCGAAGAAGCGGCACAGCAGGTTGACGAGCGTGGATTTTCCCGCGCCCGTCTCGCCCACAATAGCCACATAAGTGCCTTGGGGTATCTTGAGCGAGAAGTGCTCCAACACGTTTTCGTTGCCGTCCGGGTAGCGGAACGTCACGTCCTCAAACTCAATCTCGCCTTTTATCTCTTCCCAGTTTTCGCGCTTAGGCTCAAACATGGTGCCGTATTTTTCCTCCACCTCCGGCGTGTCCGTCACATCGGGCTCGCGTTCCAAGAGGCCCGTCACGCGCTCTATGTTCGCCTGCGTGGCCACAAAGTCGCTCAGCACATTGGCGATTTGGTGCACGGGCTCGAAAAAGCCGCCCGCGTAGTTGATGAATGTGGCCAACATCCCCAGCTCCATGCCGAGCAATACATAATGGCCGCCGCGAGCGAGCACTACGGCCGTGACGAGCGAGCCGGCGAACATGACAAGCGGCGTGAATATGCCGCGCAGCAGGGCTATGCGCGTGGCGTTGCGCTTCAATTCGCCCGTCACGGCCACAAACTCCGCTCGGCTCTTTTCTTCGGCGCAGAGGATTTTGACGGTTCTCGCGCCGGTAATGCCCTCGTTCATCAGCGCGGTCATTTTAGAATTGATTTTTCTCACGATACGTGAAAAGCGCAGTATAGCCCTTTGGAAAAACCATGTCATCACGGCGAGCACGGGGATAACGGCCGCCACAATGAGCGCGAGGCGCCAATTCCTGATAAACATGGCGATGATAACGCCTACGCAATAGCAGAGCGACCACGAAAAATCCACAAGGCCCCACGCCACCATTTCGCCCACGCGCGTGGTGTCGGAATTGGTGCGCGCCATCATGTAGCCCACGGGGGTCACGTTGTAATAGGAGAGACCCAGCATTTGCAAGTGTTCGAATACCGCCACGCGCAGGGACTTGGATATACTGACCTCCGCGTTCAGCGCCGTTTGCACGAAGAACTTGACCACCACGCCTTGGGTAAGCGCCAACAGCAGCGGCAGCGCCATGAAGAGCGCCATGCCTTCGGCGGTCTGCGGCACTATGAAGCGGTCTATGGCGTAACCCAATATCAGCGGCATGGCCACGTCTATGACGGCGCATATGAGCATGAACCAAAGTGTGCGGTAGATTTTCCGCTTCTGCGGCAAAATAAACGGGAGCATTTTCGCCCATATCTTCACGGACATAGGCTTATTGTACTCAAAGTCCTCGTAGTAATCCATCCGCGCGCTCCTAAACCTCACGGTGTATTCCCGGCACCCGCGCGGCACCGGGAGCGGGAAACGTCCTTGCTTTCACGCCTTACCGTATTCTACCACATATGCGCGGCTGCGGCAAGGTTTTGCTTCTCGCCCGCCCGGGCGGGTTTTTCCGCGTTTTCCGCGCTCACGGACATGAGCGTGGAAAACGTGTTCACCCGCAATATGCAGGCAACACCCCAAGGACGAAGAGCGCGAACCTGTGGTATGGCGCATTTGTTGCGTCCGCACGCTTGATACTGCGGAGTTATTCGGCAATCTGTTGACAAAACCGCATCCGCGTGATACGATGATCGCACAGTTACGCGGGTGTAGCTCAATGGTAGAGCTTCAGCCTTCCAAGCTGATAGCGCGGGTTCAATTCCCGTCACCCGCTCCATACTGAAAGCCTTGTATTGCAACGGTTTGAGGGTAATGCAGGGCTTTTTTCTTTTCCGTGGAAGTGGTCAAAATGGGCATAAAAAGGCATATAAAGTGTGGCTCAAGGTGTGGCTCAAGTGTGGCTCATATTGTCCGTGGCGGCGTTGATAAATTGCGCCGCCTCTCTCAACGTCTTCTCTGTCGTGTGCGTGTATATGTTTACCGTCACAGATATGTTGCTGTGACCCATTAGATATTTTGCCACGTTGATTGGCACTCCTGCGTTTTGTAGGTCTGTGCAGTACGTATGTCTAAGGCAGTACGGGGTTAGGTCGGCGGCAACTGCGCTCTTGATTATTTGGTTGCGGTAAACGGTCGCTCCCATTGCGATGTCCAAACTCCGTAAAAAGCTGTTCCATAGGCGCGTCATACTGGCGCTGTCGTGCCTTGTGTTTGATGGCGTGGTAAAGACAGGTTCAAGTGGTGATTTCCTCGCCGTTGATAGGTCTGACAGCAGTATATTGGGGATTGGGATATTCCTTACCCCTTGCGGCCGACTTCGGTGTGTCTATGTCTTTGCTTTTGGCCTTCATCGCCTGTTCAATGTGTATCAGTTTGTTGTCGAGGTCAACGTGCCGCCATTCAAGAGCGCGTGCTTCTCCCGGTCTTAGGCCGCAATAGAGCATGGTCTTTATCCAAAGTCCCGCCGGGTGCGTCTTGGCAAGGTCTAAAATGGCTTTGCGTTCGGCCTCCGTAATGCTTCTGCGTCTGTTGTCTTTGCATTTGGGCAGTTCTAAGTCTTCCGATGGGTCAAAGGGAATTAAGCGTGATACCCTTGCCTTTGAGAAAACGGCCTTTATCGTTGAACGGATTTTGAGTATGTAGGAGTGGCTTCGGGGCTTTCCGTTTCTTCCAACGGCTTCTTGGTTTATGATTTTTTGTAGGTCTATGTCTCTAACGTCTTTTATGGACTTAGCGCCTATCGCTTTTTTGATGGTGTTGGTATATGTGACGAGGTTGATATACTGCCCTTTCCCAACGGTCTGCGCTTTGTACGTTCTGAGCCATTCATCAATCCATTTGCTCACGGTCATTTTTCCGCTGAACCCTATCTCGCCGCTTTCGAGCGACATAAGCAGACGCTCCGCTTTTGCGGACGCTTCTTTGAGGGTTTTCCCCTTTCTTTCATACCGCTTGCCGTTGAACGTGAAAGTGACACGGTGGTACTTAGCCATTGTTAAAAAATTCCTTTTTGGTAGTATCGTTTAAGTTGTCTTCGCTATCGAATAGAGTATCGGAAACAGTTATATCGCCGTATGTAAGCGAAGTGATTGTTGCTATTTCGTTAAATTTGTAATAATCGGTATCATAACCAAATAGGTCTCTGTCGTTTTGCCAAAAAAAACCGAGAGCGCAATAAATATCGTAAGTTCCGACTGGTATTTTGGTGGTTATTGTACTGTTGTTGTTTACGTAAACGTATAGGTATTTGCTTTTATCATAAATATCGGATAGCTTGAATACTGCTTTTCTTTCACAAGCGGTTGTAATAAATGTGATGTCGGCGGTATTGGTGAAAGTGAAAAAGTAATTAGTTGTATTGTGGGGGAATTGTTCATATGCAGGTGGTGTTGATTGGCGTGTAGAGGGTGTTGGCGGCTGTGAGGAAATATATACTGGTGATTGGCTTGGGTCGGCGTAAGTATTAAGTAGTGAATTGGACATAGAATTGATTATATATTGTCTTGTGGGTGGGTAATATATGAAAAAACAGCAAAACAGTTGAATTATAATAAGTAAACGAATGATGGTCTTTTTATGATTATCACCAAGGCGTTTATTAAGTTTTGTATAGATATAAACAGATATGAATAGTACCAAAAGAAAAACAACAATGATAAATAGTTCCATATCTGTCTTTTTCTCCTTTCTGAAAATTGGGGGTTGACATCGGAAAGTGCTTGTGGTAGAGTAAGAACGAACAGGTGTTCGGATAATAAATAGAGGGGGTTTACAAGGTGGAGCGGGAATTGTTGGAGATGATAAGCGGTTCTAATGATAAGGAAAAGGCGGTTGAGATTGCTATTCAAGTAATCCGTGACTTTTTAGAGCAGCTTTCACAAGGCCGCACCACTACAAAAACCCTGTAACGCCCTGTTTTCAAGGCTTGCGCCTTTTTTTGTGTTGCGTTGACCCCGAACCAAAACCCCGAACAAAGACCCCCGCGGAACGACCCCTTACAACACCTACTTCACATAATACCACACCACATATACCCCGTCAAGCGCTTTCGGTATAGCCCCAAAGAAGAATAAACTCGCTTTGCACGAAGATGTCACAATGACGCTTCGAGGGAAACGGGGGACGGGAGAACGCCCCTGCGGGGGGACGGGGGACGAGGGACGAAGGACGAAGGACGGGAGACGGGGGACGGGGGCAGGAACGACCCTGTGGAAATGTGGAAAACCCTACAAACGCCGCGCAATGTGGAAAACCCACGCGCCGCCCCTTGAGGGCGTTTTGAGCGTATATGAGCCTTTGCGCGTGGTTAGGGCGGCGCTTAGGGTTTACCACATTCAACGCGCGGCGTTTGCTTTACGGGTTTACCACATTACCACAGGGCAACGGTACGGGGGAGCTGCAGGGACGGTTGTGTTTGTTGGTCAAGAGAACACGCTTTCAATAATGGCGGCAAGTTCGGAAGGAGCGTTAGCTTTTACGTGGGAGTATACTCGAAGCGTCATTGTGACATCTTCGTGACCCGCCAAGTATTGTATCTTCTTTATGTCCATACCCGAAGCGCATAACTCGGTAATGTAGGTGTGCCGCAGTATGTGAGGGGTAAGGTGGAACTGGCCGCCAGTAGAGTTTTCCACAATATCCCAAAGACGGCTAAAAGAGCGGCCGCTAATCTGCTTGCCAGTCACAGCGGCGGGAACAACGAAGGGGCTTTTCGCGTCCTTGCTTGCCGCTACGAGAGCGTCAGTAAGTATCTTAGGCGTTGGTATGCTCCTGTATGCCGCCTTGCTTTTCAGCTTTTCGGAGTGAACGGAGCGCGAACCCTCGAAGGTGACGGTATGCCGAACCGTGATATAGGGCGTACCTTTGAGGTTTACGCTCTCCCAGAGCAGGCCGAGAGCCTCCTCACGGCGAAGCCCCGCATACAGGCAGAGGAGCACGAACAGTTCAACGCGAGTGCCACGGACGGCGGCAACAAGGGCTTGTTGCTGTTCCGTGGTAAGGGGTACTTTGGGTTTGGGCTTTTCACCGCCCGCCTTAACGCCTAAGCAAGGGTTTTTTGGTATGAAGTCGTTGATAAAGGCGGTTTGCATTATCTGCGAGAGCGTACTCAACAACTTGTGTTGCGATGAGTGCGAGAGGGGAGCAACGGAAGCCATAAAAGCCCGAACGTCCATAGGCTTTATCTTGTTCAAGGGCGTATGCTTGCCGAAATACGGCAAGATGTGATTGTTTAAGGCGTTGGTATAGACACAGGTAGAGGAATAAGAGAGGTTAGCGGTTTTCACGGTAAGCCATTCGTTGGCGAACCGTTCAAGCGTATCCCTCTTAGGCACGGGAGCGACAAAGTCTTTCTTGATGATGTCTTGAACCTTTTGCCTAACCTCTTTTTGCGTCTTGCCGTAAATGTCGTGGGAACGCCCATCAGAGAGAGTAACGCGCTTGCGCCACATCTTACGGCGCTCAATCCAACACATATCAGGGCGCGCCCTCTTAGAAGATTGTGCCATAGACTAAAACCTCCTTGCAAAGATAGCGGTATAGCGGTAGACGGTATATTACAAACGGTAGTGTATGAGGTATATGGTAAACCAGACGGTAAGGACGAAGGGCACGGCACCGAATATGACGGCACCGAATAAGGCGTGACCAAGCCCGTGTTCCACGGGGTTGTTTATGGTCAGCTGCCACTTACGAGACTGTGTGTCGCGTTCCTGTTCCATCGTGTTCCCTCCACATCAGTTTGGGACAGAAGTTGATTTTTCGGCTCTTTGGGACAGAAGTTGATTTTTCAGCTTGTCTTTGTGTGTCCTTAGAGCCACAAGGGTTTGCGGGTTTTCCAACACGGTGTTGGGACATTTGGGACAAAAGTCGTGTCCCAAAGTCTAACCTTAGAGCCACAAGGGTTTGCAGATTTGGGACAGAAGTGGGCGGTAATACTATACGCCCACTTCTGCCGCCGTACCCGGCGGCGCTCCCCGTCTGCCGGAGGGCAGGGACCCCCGACCCCCGCCCGGCCGTCCGACGAGGCCCCCGCCGCCGAGCAACGGCGGCGGCGAGGGCGGACAGTATGACAACAAGCCGACCCGACATCACGAGACACACTCGTAAGCAGAACGAGCCTTACGAGCCGCTATACTCTCAAGCAGCGCTTTGCAGTTGTTCCACTTGCGATTACCCGCGAGTATATCAGAGAATACCTGCCAATCAACCTCACGCTCTTTCGATTGCCTATCCAACACATAGCAAAGACCTGCGAGTATTCGATACTGCGTGTCA
>JAIRWH010000094.1 GCA_031253545.1 Oscillospiraceae bacterium | reverse complement strand
TGCCGTGAGCGTGTACGCCGCGAGCCTCAGGCGGCTTTTCGCCTTAAACATCAACAGATAGGCGATATATTCCACGAGGTAAACGCATATTTCGCCGATAACTAAGGCGGGCATATAAGCCAAGCCGCCGTAGCCCATAAACGCCCACAGCGCAAGCTGCGTGGCGACGTTGACCGCCGCGACGAACCACAGTCGGTTCAGCCCGAACGGCACGGCGAGAAGAACCTCCGCGCCCGCCGACAGCGCCGTGCGTATGAGCATTACGCGGACGCGCCGCCGAAACAGCCGGGGCGAATGAGCCCGCCCGTGTAATAATCGGAGTATTGCGCTTCCGCGCGTCCGTCGGCGGCGTCGTAATCGAGCCGCACCGTGTATTTATTCTGCGGCGGCGTTACGTCAATCGCGTCCGAAATGTGCAAAATATTGCCCTCGCCGTCAATAACCGCCACTTTCAGCAGGCTTGTCACTTTGTCAACGGAAAGGTTGCTGCTGTTCATAATAAACGTGAGCGCGGTGCCGATTTGCATATTCGCGTTCACGCCGCCATAATGAAACGCCAGGCTCATATAGCCGTCTTCGTCATACTTCGCGATTTCCGATTCGGCGGTGATACCTGTTTTGCGGCCGTTATCCTCGTTAAACTCGGCGTATGCCTCGCTTTGCGGGTCGAGTTTCACCAAAATATCCGCGTATCGCGCGGTTCCGGGCGGGTTCTGAACCAAGACATAAAAATAGCTCGGCGGCGCGGGCGCGTTCGCGTTTACAATCATCGGCGGGACGCGCAAAAGCAGCGCCGCGACGGCGGCAAGCGCGAGGGCAAGCGCCTTTTTCGCGAAAACGGCACGCAAAGACAACCCCTCCTTCTCAAAATCGTTGTTGCGCGGAGCCGGAACGGCACAAGGTTTTCTCTCGGCGGCTTTGTTTTCGGGGCAACGGTTTCGTCTGCCCGCCCAAGCTCGCCGCCCATGCTCAGTATACCGTGCGCCGCGCCGTTTGTCAAGAAACCCCGGAGCAAGCCCGGAGTGTTACGTTTCGGCTGCAACGCGGCGCGGGGCGCAGCCGTCCCTGTGTGCCCCTCCCTTCGTCCGGGTAGCTGCCGGCAGCCAAACGTCCGCGAAGCGGTTGCGGTCAGGGGGCGTTCGTGATACAATGGCGTTAAGGCGCAGAAAAAGGGGGGTGCGCGATTGCCGCCGGTAATAGAAATGCGCAATATAACCAAGACATTTCCGGGTGTTGCGGCAAACAGCAACATCTCCATCACCCTGGAAGAGGGCGAAATCCACGCCCTGCTCGGCGAAAACGGCGCGGGCAAGACCACCCTCATGGGCGTGTTGTTCGGCCTGCACCGCCCCGACAGCGGCTCGGTGTATATACGCGGGGAAAAGCGGCGTATCGCCGGCCCGCCGGACGCGGCGGCGCTGGGTATCGGCATGGTGCACCAGCACTTCAAGCTCGTGCCCGCCTTCACCGTCACGGAAAATATCATGCTCGGCACAAAGCGCTTTCTGCTCAACACGAAGAAGGCCGCCGCCGATATAGCCGCCCTCTCCGCCCGCCACGGGCTGGGGGTGGACCCCCACGCTAAAATAGAGGCCGTGTCCGTGGGTATGCAGCAGCGTGTGGAAATCCTCAAAATGCTCCACCGCAACGCGGATATACTCATCTTCGATGAGCCCACCGCCGTGCTTACGCCGCAGGAGACCGCCGAGCTCATGAAAATCATGCGCTCGCTCATATCGCAGGGCAAGTCCATCATCTTCATCACCCATAAACTCCACGAAATAAAGGCCGTGGCCGACCGCTGCACAGTCCTGCGCGCGGGCAAGGTGAGCGGCACGGTCAACGTGGCGGACACGTCCGCAGAGCAAATGGCCGAGATGATGGTGGGGCGCAAGGTCAGCCTGAATGTGGTGAAACCGCCGCCGAGAGAGGGGCAGCCCGTATTCGCGGCGCAAAACATCACGGTGTGGGGCGCGCGCCGGGAAACAGCCGTGCGCCAAGCGTCCTTTGAGGTGCGCGAAGGCGAAATCCTCGGCCTCGCGGGTGTGGACGGCAACGGGCAGTCCGAGCTGGCGGAAGCCCTCGCGGGGCTGCGTAAAATCCACTCCGGCTCGCTTACCCTGCGCGGCAAAGACATTACCCGCGCGTCCGTTAAAAAGCGCATGAGGCAGGGGCTGGCGCATATACCCGAAGACAGGGGCAAGCGCGGCTTGATATTGGACTTTTCCCTCGCCGATAACCTCGCGCTCGCGCTCTATGACCGGCCGCCCTTCTCCCGCCACGGGCTGCGCGACTTTAACCAAATCAACCTCTACGCGCAAAAAATCATATCCGACTTCGACGTGCGCGCCGCAAGCGGCGGGCAGACATCCGCCCGCGCCATGTCGGGAGGCAACCGGCAAAAGGCCGTGGTGGGCAGGGAAATGGAGCGGAAGCCCGCCGTGCTCATCGCCGTGCAACCCACGCGCGGGCTCGACGTGGGTTCCATAGAGTATATCCATAAGCGCCTGCTCGCGCTGCGCGAGGACGGCTGCGCCATACTGCTCGTCTCGCTTGACTTAGACGAAATCCTCGAACTTTCCGACCGCGTGGCGGTTATCAGCCGCGGCCGCATAGCGGGCGTGCTCGGCGCGGCGGAAGCGGATAAGAACACCGTGGGGCTGATGATGGCCGGAGCGGGGAAGGGGGCGGAGGTAACGTGAAGCGTTTGCGTGTGCCAAAGCCGTTTATCTTCGCCGTGGCCGCCGTGTTTTCGGGTTTTGTCGCCGGGGCGCTGCTGATGCTCATAATAGGCAAAAACCCCATTGTCGGCTACGCCGCGCTGTTTAGGGGCGCGGTGAAGAACCCGGCGGTCAGCTTGAGCGCCGTGGGCCAGACACTGATAATGAGCGCGATTCTCTGCCTGTCCGGGCTTTCGCTGGCGTTTGCCGGAAAGGTCGGGCTTTTCAATATCGGCGCGGCGGGGCAAATGCTCATCGGCGGTTTCGCGGCGAGCGTGGCGGTTTACCGCTTGCCGACGGATTGCCCCAAGGCGCTGACCATCGCCGTCATCCTCGTCGTCGGGGCGTTCGGCGGCGCCGTGTGGGCGGGCGTGGCGGGCGTATTAAAGGCAAGGTTCGGCATAAACGAGGTGGTGGCCACCATCATGCTCAACTGGGTGGCTTTTTGGACTGTGGACTACTTCGTGCGCAATTACTTCCCCAGAGATGCCTATGTGAAGACCACCTCCCGCGTTTTGCCCGATGCCATGTCTCTGCGTTTGCAATGGTTGGAGAAAATCTTCGACAGCCGTTTTGTAAACTTCGGCCTTTTCGTGGCCGTTGCCATGGTCGTGCTTACATGGTTTATCATGAACAAGACCGTGTTCGGATTCGAGTTGCGGGCCGTGGGCGCGAACCGCTTCGCCGCCGAATACGCCGGCATACACGCCGGCACGGGCACAGTCTGCGCCATGCTCATCGCGGGGGCGTTGGCGGGTCTCGCGGGCGTGACGTATTATCTCGGCTATGTGACCAGCATACAGGTGGGGGTTCTGCCCTCATACGGCTACGACGGCATCGCCGTGGCCTTGGTGGGTCAAAACTCGCCCGGCGGGGTCGCCGCCGCCGCGCTGCTCTTCGGGGTGCTCCGTTCGGGCAAAGACTTTATGACCATAGAAACGGGCATAATGAACGAGCTTGCCGACTGCGTTATCGCCATCATCATCTACTTCTCGGCCGCCATCATGCTGTATGAAAAACTTTCCGCCAAGCTCACGAAAAAACGCGCCGCCGCGCCTGCGGCGGCGGAAACGGGGGGCGGGAAGCCATGAGTGCCATAGACACGTTTCTCTACCTCTCGCCCATGGCAATCGGCGTATCCATGCCCATACTCGCCGCCTCCCTCGGCGGCTTGTTCAGCGAGCGCTCCGGCGTGGTGAACATCGGTTTGGAGGGGCAAATGCTCGTGGGCGCGTTCGCCGCCTCGTATGTCTCCGTGCGGCTATACCCCGCAATCGGCGCGGCGGCCTTTTGGTTGAGCCTGCCCGTCGCCATGGCGGTGGCGCTGCTGTTTTCCGCGCTCCACGCCGTGGCCTGCGTCAGCCTCAACGCAAACCATGTCATCAGCGGCACGGCCATAAATATGCTTGCCGCCGCTTTCACCGTATTCTTTTCGCGCACGGTCACGGGCAGCGGCGTGATAGACGTGCGCGGCGGCATTATGCGCTACACGTTCCCCGGCTTGTCAAACATACCCGTGCTCGGCAAAATCCTCTTTACGGACACATACCACACCACATGGCTCATACTGTTTTTGCTGCTCGCGAGTTGGTTTATGCTGTATAAGACCTCTTTCGGCCTGGGGTTGCGCTCATGCGGGGAAAACCCCCACGCGGCAAACGCGGCGGGCATCAGCGTTACGAAATACCGTTACGTCGGCGTGCTGCTCTCCGGGGCGTTGAGCGGCCTCGGCGGCGCGGTATACGCGCTCTGTTTCGACAAAGGCTTCACGGGCAGCATATACGGCCTCGGTTTCCTCGCCCTCGCGTCGTTGATTTTCGGGCGCTGGAACCCGTGGGGCATACTGGGCTCCACCGTGTTCTTCGGCTACGCGTCCACCGTGGCGAACGTGGCCACGGTAATGCCCGCCTTCGCCAAGTTCCCCACCGTGCTGCTCAAAGTATTCCCCTATGTGGCCACATTGCTTGTGCTGGTGTTCTTCTCGCGCACATCGGCGGCTCCCAAAGCGGCGGGCGAGGCGTTTGACAAAGACAAGCACTGAGCGGGCGGCGGGTTTATCCGTCGCCTTCCTCGCCATACAGCACGAGTGTCACGTCAAGGTCGCGCTCGCTCAAAAATCCGCGTATGGCGGCGGTGGCCACGCGCAGGGCCTCGACAACGCGCGCAAAGGTGATGATGTCCGAGAACGGTTCGGCGAGTCATCAAGCCGGGGCGCGGGGCGGGTTTTGCCCGCCCGGAGCGCGCCCGCCCCCGCCGAAGCCGCCCCCGCCGCCGAAGCCGCCGAAACCGCCGCTGTACGCGCCGCCGCTGTCGCTCACGCTCGTGACCGCGCCGGAGAGTTTGATGTCCGTGCGAGCTTCGCCGTTGACGAGCAACGTATACGTTTCGCCTTGCGAAAAGAGCGGGGAAGTGAAGGCGGAGCGGGAAAACGAGGTCTGCGACGTATATTCGAGCAGCACGTCGCCGTTTTTGTCGGTTACGGTAATCACGCTGCCCGCGCCCTGCGCGGCGTTGTAAGACACAAGCAGCACGGGTTGGGCCGAGGCGGAGGAGATGTTAATCGCGCTTCCGGCGGTAATCAGCTCGCCGCCCGTGATAAGCGCGCTGCCGTCGCAGTCCATAGCGCCGTCCGCGCCGGAAGACGAGGCGGTGATACGCAGCGCGCCGCCCTCGATGTAGATATGGCCGTTTGAGTCTATGCCGTCGCGCGCGGCGTATACGTGTATATCTCCGCCCGTAATCCGCACAAAGGCGCTCTCGTTTACGCGGAAACGCACGTCGCCGTCCCCGGCGGCGTTGATGCCGTCGTCTTTGGCGGTGATGTTGATATTCCCGCCCGAAATGGTCACGGTAAGCCCCTCTATACCTTCGTAGCACACGGGCACATCTATGTCGCCGCCGGATATTTCCGCGGCGATGTCCGCGTGGAAGGCATCATCGCCGGTCAAAACGGTGAAAGTGCCGCCGGCAATGAGTATATTTTCGTTGGAATGTACCCCGTCGTCTTCCGCGTCAATGTTAAAGGTGCCGCCGATAATGTGAATTAAGACGCGCGCTTTCAGGGCCTTCTTGCTTTCGCCGTCTTCGTCCTGCGACACACGCGGGGCGGCGCGCCCGAAAAAGCTCTCCGCGCGCGCGGGTGCTGCCGCGCTGCCACCGCCCGTGACTATGACAAACTCCCCGCCCGTCACGGTGAGGGTGCTCTGCGCCTGTATGCCGTCGCTGCCCGCGACAATGTCAAAGCAGCCGCCGGATATGTCTATGAATCCCTTGCCTTCGCCCTCGTTGTTAGACTGTATGCCGTCGCCTCCGGCGCGCAGCGTGAGGCTACCGCCACGCACGGCCACACAGTCGCGCCCGCGCAGCGCGTCGCCGGGCGCGGTCACGGTAATATCGCCCCCGGTAACGGTGAGCGTGTCTTGTGTGCGTATGCCGTGGCGGTTATTGCCCGTCACGGTGAGCGCGCCTGTGCCGGTAATGCTCAAATCGTCCTTCGCGTATATGGCGGCGTTCGGCGCGTCCTCGTCCGCGTCATCGCCGTCGGGCGCGTCGGTCACGGTGTTGCTCGTGCCGTCGGCCAAAATGAGCACGAGCTTTTCCGCCTTTTTCGCGTATATGGCGGGGCCGCCCTCCGAGCGGATGTCCGCGCCCGCGAGCACCAAACGCACCACATCGCCCTTGTCCGCGTCAACGAGTACCCGCCCGCCGTCCAAACCGCCGCTCAACACATAGGTACCCGCTTGGCTGATGACGAGCGAACCGTCGGCGTAAACCGCGCCGGGTCCGCCTATCTCCGCTCCGGCACCCGTAAGGGTTACGGCCACGGCATCTTCGCCCCACTCGGCATCTATATCGTCTTGCGTGTAACGGTATTCGGGGACATTCTGTATTGCCGGTTCGTCCGCAAGCCGCCCTGCGGAGGGCGAAGGCGGCGGGGAGGCGGCGGGGCTCTCTTGCGGGCCTTCCTTGCCGCAGGCGGAGAAAAGCAGCGCGACGGCCGCGAAGGCGGCAAGCGTGGTTTGCGCGGTTTTCCCGTGTGTCATTGCTGTCGTCCCCCTCTTTTGTTTTGACGGGCAGTACCCATACCGTCACTCTAACGCGCGAGTGTGACGTTCTTATGTAGAATATATGAATTGCGCGAAAAGATTTTGTGTGCGCGTGTGCGTGGGTATGCGGACATTGTACCCTTGCCGGGAAGGAAAAGTACAGGGACGGGGAGGGACACGGGGAGCAAACGGGGGCGAAGCCCCCGTTTGTCATGGGGTAGTGCCCTCTTTTTG
>JAIRWH010000093.1 GCA_031253545.1 Oscillospiraceae bacterium | reverse complement strand
CGGATATGCGGGCGGAGTGTTTTCCCGTGTTGCTCGATTTTCTTACTTATCACGAAACAATCAAAAATCACTCAAAAAAGACGGTGGAGGAATATTTTTTTGACCTTCGCCTGTTTTTTCGGTTTCTCAAGGCGCACAAAGGGCTTTCCGACTCGCCGGACTTAGACGATGTGACCATATCGGACATTGACGCGCGGTTTATCGAGCGTATATCGCTCAGCGACGCTTACGCGTTTTTGTCGTACCTCTCCGGCGAGCGCGAAAACCACAACGGCAAACAGCCCGGCGACTTAGGCTTAGGCGCGCCGGCGAGGGCGCGCAAAGTAGCGTCTGTGCGTTCGTTTTTCAAGTACTGCGCCATGAAGGCTCATGTCATTGAGAAGAACCCGATGCTGGAATTGGATTCTCCCAAGCTAAGGCGTGATTTGCCGAGATTCTTGACCGAGGAAGACAGTATTGCGTTGTTGCGGAGCATCGGCGGGATGCACAAAGAGCGCGATTTTGCCATAATCATTCTTTTTCTCAATTGCGGCCTGCGTATATCCGAATTGCAGGGGCTGAATATGCAGGACATTCAGGGCGACACCATCAGAGTGCTCGGCAAAGGCAACAAAGTGCGTATATTGTACCTTGCCCCCGCCTGCATAGAGGCGATAGAACGCTACAAGGAGGTGCGGCCGCCTGTCGGCGAAAAGGTTACCGCGCTGTTTCTGTCTTCGCGTCTGAGGCGGATAAGCACAAAAACGGTGCATATCATAGTTAAGAAGCACATCGCGGCGGCAGGGTTGGACCAAACGCGCTATAGCTCGCATAAACTGCGGCATACGGCCGCCACGCTTATGCTTGAAAACGGTGTGGACATCCGCACGCTTCAGGAACTGCTCGGCCATGAAAACCTCAACACCACGCAGATATACACCCATGTGAGTAGCACGCAACTCCGCGAAGCGGCGCGCGCCAATCCGCTTTCAAGGTTCAAGCCGGAAGACTGAAAACGGGGCGCCTATCCGTTTGGTAGGTTGATACGTAGGCGAATAACGTGTAAAGTAATATAGCTTGACTGCTTACTGATATAGATTACTACACATGTAAGTAACTAAGCAATCAACAACGCGGATAACCACATAAGCGGACAAGCCGAACTTGCCGCGCGGAGGGTTTACCATCGGCGTATGCGCGTGGTATGGCGGCAGGGTGATATACTCCCGGGGTATTAAGGCGAAAGGGTGATGGTGAGGCCGTCGGGCGAGCCGGCAACGCTGACGCTGCCGCAGGGGCTGTGGTAGTTTTCTATCATCAGCGCCGCGACCGGGTCTTCGATTTCTTTTTGTATAAGCCTGCGAAGGTTGCGCGCGCCGAACTTTACGGAGAATGACTTTTCCGAGAGATAGTCAACGGCGGCGTTGTCAAACGTGAAGGCCACATCGTTTTTTTCCAGTGAAACGGCGAGGTCTTCAAGCATAATGCGCGCTATGGCGCGGAAGTCGTCGAGGGAAAGGGGGCGAAACGCCACTACCTCGTCTACCCTGTTGATAAACTCCGGGCGCATTACGTCGGACAACGCCTTCAAGGCTTTGTCGTGGTTGAGCGTGTCCGCATTGGCGTGGAAGCCGAGGGTGCCGACGGCTTTGTCGCTGCCTGCGTTGGATGTCATAATCACAATGGTGTTCTCGAAGTTGACACGCCTGCCGTGAGCGTCGGTGATGTGGCCGTCGTCGAGGATTTGCAGCAGTATGTTCAGGACATCGGGGTGCGCTTTTTCGATTTCGTCAAAAAGCACCACGCTGTACGGCTTGCGGCGGATTTTTTCCGTGAGCTGACCCGCTTCATCGTAACCCACATAGCCGGGAGGCGAGCCGATTATGCGGGACACGGCGTGGCGCTCCATGAACTCGGACATATCGAGACGAATAAGCGATTCCGGGGTGTCAAACAGGTCCATGGCAAGCAATTTGACAAGCTCTGTCTTGCCAACTCCCGTGGGTCCGGCAAAAATGAAAGATACGGGTTTTTGTTTTGGCGAGATGCCGACGCGGTTACGCCTGATTGCCGCGGTAACGGCCGCCACGGCTTCGTCTTGCCCCACCAGGCGGCTCTTTAACCGCTCTTCCAAACCGTTGAGCCGCGTGAACTCTTGTTGCTTGATTTTGCTGGCGGGAATCTTGGTCCATTGTTCTATTACGTTGGCGAGGTTTTCCACAGAGAGGGCGGGCGCTCCGTTTTTCATTAAGTCTTCAAGGCGGGCGGAGAGTATCATTTCCCTGCTGCGGAGCACGGCCAAACGTTCGTATACGGCGGGATTGGGGTCTTTCAGGAGCGGTTCGCGCTCGGCGCTGATGCCTTTCAGCTCTTTCATTATCTCCTCATAGTCGCGGATGAGGGTGCTTTTGAGATTGAGGTCGGAGCAAGCCTCATCTATGAGGTCAATGGCTTTGTCGGGCAAGAAACGGTCTGTGATGTAGCGCTCAGAGAGACTGACCGCCTGGCGGGCGACGGCATCGGGGATTCTGACTCCGTGAAACTGTTCGTAATAATGCGCGATACCCTTGATTATCTCTTCCGATTCCGCTATTGACGGTTCGTTTACCGTGACAGTCTGGAAACGCCTTTCGAGCGCCGCGTCTTTTTCTATGTGCTTGCGGTATTCGCTGAAGGTGGTGGCACCGATGACCTGTATTTCGCCGCGCGAGAGAGCGGGTTTCAGGATATTGGCGGCGTTCATTGAGCCTTCCGCGTCCCCCGCTCCCACGAGCGTGTGGACTTCATCTATGACGAGAATGATGTTGCCGAGACGCTTTATGTCTTCAATCAAGCCCTTCATGCGGCTCTCAAACTGGCCGCGGAACTGTGTGCCGGCAACAAGGGCCGTGAGGTCTAAGAGATAGACTTCCTTTGAGAGCAGCTTGTGCGGCGCTACGCCGTCTACGATGCGTTGGGCGAGACCTTCGGCGATGGCCGTTTTGCCCACACCCGGTTCGCCAATGAGGCACGGGTTGTTCTTTTGCCTGCGGTTGAGGATTTGCACCACGCGCTCGATTTCTTGCGACCTGCCGACGATGCGGTCGAGTTTACCTTCTTTGGCGCGCTTGGTGAGGGAAATGCAGTAGCTTTCCAGAAACTTCCGTTTGTGGGGGGTGTTGTCTCGGCGGTCTGTGTCCCTCGGAGGCCTGCCGCCTCCGTCCGGCTGCTGGTCGGGTAATGGGCGGGAATCGCCGAAGAGTTTGCCGAGAAAGGGAAAAGTGGCGGTTTTGCCTTCGTCGTCTATCTCGTCTGAGTCCGGAATGCCGGCAAGTTCTTGGGAATTGTTAAGCGCTTCGGTCATTTCGGCGTTGAGGGTGTCTAAATCCTCGTCGGTGATGCCCATTTTTTTCAGCATATCGTTCATGGGCTGGATGCCCATTTCACGAGCGCATTTCAGGCAGATGCCCTCGCTGGTGGTGCTGCCGTTTTCGATTCTTGTGACGTAAACTACCGCGATATTCCGTTTGCATCGTGTGCACAGTGAAGGTTGCATGATGAGTCACCCTTTCTTAGTAAGTTTGCGGAAATTAAGTATATATAGAGCAAACGCAACGAACATCAACAATATTGACGGAACCAGCATGAGTGTTTTTGCTATATCCGGTATGTCGGGAAACAGCAGGAGCACGGCAAACACCACATAGAACACCACCGTGGAAACTTTTCCCACCATATTGCTCGGTGGCACATCGGAGACTTTTTTGTAGAGCACGAGCGCGCCTATGCCCATGAAAGCGTCTTTTATGAAATACGCCACGGGGACCCACCACAGGAAGTGCCTGCCGGAGGCATCTACGGCGCTGACCGATATGCAGATGATGACGGCGAAGCTCATGAGTTTGTCGCCCAACGGGTCGAGCACTCTGCCGAGCCGTGTGATGAGGTTGAGCCTCCTTGCCAGGATGCCGTCGAGCAAATCCGTGACCTGAGCAAGGAGGTAGATGCCGAGAGCCCAGAACCGGCTGACCTCCGAGGGCGCGAGGAAGTATACCGCGCAGAACACGGGCACGAGAGCGATGCGAAACAGCGACAGTATATTTGGGATGTTCATTCATATTACCTCCGAAAGACGACGGCCGCATAGGGCGCGGGCGCGCCCCCCCTCGGAGGGGAAAGCGCGCGGAAAATTGCCGCCGTTAATTTCCATGGTAATACCTCACATCAAAACGCGGTGAGCTGCGCGAAGAGCAGCTTGGCGTTCATAAAATAGGCGAGCAAAGCGGAACTTTCGAAGATGTCTGCCGGGAGGAATACCCCGATGAAGTGCATTGCCCAACCGACAACGCACATGATGAGAACGCCGAAAAAGAATCCGAGCAAACCGCCTCCTATTTTGTCCACCAAGCGCACGGCAATATGGTTGAACACAGGAAATCTGAATACTGCGGCAATAAAATTGACAAGTAATGTGAGGACAATGAATACAACCAAGAAACCGAATATGCACAAGATGAGATAGCACACAGAGTAGAGAAATGTGTTCGCGATGGATTCGCGTATGCCATGTTCGGGCACTTTCATCTCGTTGAAGACCCTTTCGGTCAGTTTCTCGACTATGGGGCCGGTTATGCCGATTTTCTCAAACGAAAGCACGGTGATGTCGCGCAGGGTGCTTTGGTCGGTGATGGTGGAAAGGTGGCCGACACCCTTTGTGATTTCGGCGGAGGCTTCCTCGATTTTCTCGTCGGGAAGCCAATTCAGCACCGGCGCTACCGAGACCGATGCCTTTTCCGCGTAGGCAACGGCGATTCTTCCGCCGGCAAAAGCGGATATGAAAACGATGACCACGCTGCATACGGAGAGTATGAGCCCTTTGCGATAACCCTGCCAGGCGCTGAAACCCAACACGAGCAACACCGCGAGGTTGACTGCAAGCGATGACACGTTACCTTTTCCCTCCCCTACCGTTATTTCAGCCAGTATGCTATGCTTTGCGTGATGAGCAGAAGAGCGCCGCTTTGCGTGACCAAGACGCGCCGTACTTCCGTGTCTACCTGTGAATATATCAAATTACCCCCGCTGTTGTAAAGGGATAATGTGCCGTAACTGAGAACTGCCGTATAACCGCCCGCAACGCAGAGGTCGTCCACATCCTCCTCCGTGTCTATCGAGAGCCTTACGGAGCCGTTTGGAGCAAAGGCGGTGAGCTCGCCGGAAATCCCCGCGGAGTGCTTGCTTGTGCGAAACACGCACAATTCGGCGGAAACCGCCGCGCCAAGCAGGGTCTTGTTTGCGTAGCCGAACGAGGATATGAGCGCGCCATGCGGCGAATAGACGCGCACATCGTTTTCCGTAAAGACACACAGGTTGCCGCCGGTGAAGAAACTGACGGACAGCACTATGCCGTCGGGAATGCTGATGTCGGTTTGCAGCTCGCCTTTTGATGTGCCGTAGACCACGATGCGGGCGACAACCTCTTCGCGTTCCTGCCTGACCATGGCGGCGGCGAGTTTATCGCCGTTCGGCGTGATGTCCGCGTCGGTGATATAGCCGCTTTGCGCGGACTGCCACACGAAGATTTCGTTGTTTGAGGCGTTGTATACCCGCACCACGCCTTTATATCCGCTTTCCTGGGTCACCGCGAGCCAACAGTCTTTTTCCGAGAGCTTGGCTTGCAGCACGGCTTCCTCGTCGAGGGCGTATTCCAAGCCGTTTTCGCCGTATATGCGAAGGTGCTGCCCTCCCCTGTCAAATACCATTGCCTTATTGCCGCCCGTGCGCAGCACGGGGTCGTCCATGCCGATGGAGGCGGAATATGCCTCAGCGCCGGCGGAATTGTACAGCACGAGCCTTTCGGGGGAGAGCACCGCGAGTTTGCCGTTGCAGAGCCCGTATTGATTGCGCGGGTCTTTGTCGAGTGATATGCTGAGCGCGTCCGGTTCACGGGCGGCACCGAAACGGAAGCCTCCGCCGAGAAAAGACAGCATGCCGGAGTTGATTTGCTCGCGAAAGATGACGAACAGCACAAGACCGGCCGACAGCACCGCGAGTAAGGACAGCGAAAGCAAAGCGCGCAGCGGGGTGAGCGTGAACTTTGCCAACAGGCCTCCCCTTCTCAAAACAGCTCTCCTTCCGCGTAGGTGACACCGGTCATGTACAGCCCGTGCGGCGGCACGGTGGGACCGGCGGCCGCCCTGTTGCGCGAGGCTATGAGTGCCGGTATGTCGGTGATTTTTCCCTCGGACACGTAGAGTAATGTGCCCATTATGTTTCTGACCATGTTGTATAAAAAGCCGTTGGCGCTGACGCGGAGGGTGTACAACTCGCCGCGCGGGGCAAACTCTATGTCGTAGATTTCCCTCACGGAACCGCGCACATTGGAGCCGGCGCAACGCACACAGGCGAAGTCGTGTGTGCCCGCAAAGCCGCGCGCGGCGGAGGCTATGACATCTTCGCGCAACGGGCGCGGGTAATGGAGCGCGCGGAGGTGGAAACAGGGGCGGCGATGGGGTGAGGAATACAGCAGATATGTGTATTCTTTCTTCACGGCCGAATATGCCGCGTGGAAAGTTTCCGGCACGGCGCGCGCCGCGAGGACGGCAATATCCGGCGGCAGGAAAGTGTTTAGGGCATAGGGCAGTTTTTGCACGGGGATTTTGCTCTCGGTGCGGAAGTTTGCCACATAACGTATCGCGTGGACACCCGCGTCTGTGCGCCCGCAACCGATGAGCGCGGCGGGAGAGCCCGTGCATTGTTCGATGGCGGAGGAGACTGCGGCGGACACGGAGAGGGCGTTCTTTTGGGCTTGCCAGCCGTGGTAAGCCGTGCCTATATACGAGAGCGACAAGGCTATGTTCATAATAACCTGCCAACGGTTACGCAACCCGCGAAGTAGAGCAGCGACGGCACCGCGACGGCGAAGTCCGGCGCGGTCACGCGCAGTTGCTTCATCTTGGTGCGCCCGGCGCCGCCGTGGTAACAGCGACATTCCATGGCCACCGCAAGCTCGTCCGCGCGCCGGAACGAACTGACAAACAGCGGAACGAGCAACGGAACAAGGGCCTTCGCGCGTTTGAGGATATTTCCGCTCTCGAAGTCCGCGCCGCGGGCTTTCTGCGCCGACATAATCTTGTCGGTTTCCTCGATGAGCGTGGGCACCATGCGCAACGCTATGGTCATCATCATGGCAAGCTCGTGTACGGGCAAACGCAGCAACTTGAACGGGGCGAGCAGCTTCTCTATGGCGGCGGTGAGCATGATGGGAGAGGTGGTGTATGTGAGCAGGAATGTGCATGTGACGAGCATGAAAAGGCGCATTATCATGTATATCGCCGTGGTGACCCCTTCTAACGTGACCGAGAGGGAAAAAACGGTGAAAAGTTCGTGTTCGCCCGGTATGTAGAGGATATTGAGCACGGCCGTGAATATCACGATAAACAGCATGGGGCGCAGGCCGCGCACAAGCTGAATGGGTTTGATGCCCGACACCGCCGCGGCGAGCGCGAGATAGCACAGCGAGAGCGCGTAGCCGTAAAGACCCTTTGCAAGGAATAATGCCGCGATGTAGGACACGACGAGGATGATTTTCACCCTGGGGTCGAGCCGGTGGACGACGGATGTGCCGGGGAAATATTGCCCGAGCGTGATGTCTTTAAGCACGGGCATCACCCGCAACCCTTTTCAGCTCGGCTATGGCTTGCTCCACGGTGCAAGCGCCGCAGTCAACGTCTATGCCCATGGCGTGAAGGCGGCGCAGCACACGTGAGACAACGGGGGCGCGCAGGCCTATGCGCGTGAGTGAATCTTCGCGGCTGAATACTTCGCGCACGGAACCGCCGAGGGCGATTTCGCCGCGATTGATGACTGTGACGCGGTCGGAAAGGCGGGCGATTTCGTCCATGCTGTGGGTTATCAGCACAACCGACGCGCCCGTGGCGTCTCTGTACGCGCGGATGTGCGACAGGATTTCCCTGCGGCCTTTGGGGTCAAGGCCCGCCGTGGGTTCGTCGAGCACTAAGACTTTGGGCATCATGGCTATGACTCCGGCGATGGCCACACGCCGCTTTTGCCCGCCGGACAGCTCAAAGGGTGATTTTGCCGCCACGCTTTTATCGAGGTGTACAAAATCCATGGCGGAATACACGGCGGATTCGATGTCTTTTTCTGGTACGCCGCTGTTTTTTACGCCGAACGCGATGTCTTTGTAGACGGTTTCCTCAAACAATTGGTATTCGGGATACTGAAACACGAGGCCTACGGCAAAACGCACCGAGCTGACCTTTTTTTCGCCGCGCCATATATCTTCCCCGTTGAGCAGCACCCTGCCGGAAGCGGGCTTTAACAAGGCGTTGAGGTGTTGCGCGAGTGTGGATTTGCCGGAGCCCGTGTGACCGATGACACCCATTATCTCGCCGCTATGCACCTCAAAGTCCACGTCTTTTATGGCCGTGCGTTCAAACGGGGTGCCCTTGCCGTATATATGGGTAAGTTTCTCCGTTTTCAGCAAGGCTTCACCCCCTTTATCCATGAATAGAGCGCCTCGGCGCATGACTCATCGTTGAAGGCGGGAGGCAGACCCGCAAAATGCGTGAGCTCCACGGTCTGCGGCACGGCGAGGTCTATGGCGCCGAGTTCGGCGTACCGCGCGAATACCGCGCCGGGCGAGCCGTCTAAGTAAATGCTTCCCTTGTTCATTACCATGACGCGCCCGGCGAGCGCCGCTTCGTCCATGTGGTGCGTAATGAGGAGTATGGTAATGCCGCGTTCTTTGTTTAGTTTGCAAATGGTGTGGAGGATTTCGCGCCTGCCCTCCGGGTCGAGCATGGCCGTGGGCTCGTCGAGCACGATGCAGGCCGGCTGCATGGCCAATATGCCGGCGATGGTCACACGCTGTTTTTGCCCGCCTGAGAGACGGTGGGGCGCGTGGAGTTTATATTCCGTCATGCCGACGGCTTCGAGCGCGGCATCTACTCTCGCGCGGATTTCTTCGGGCGGCACACCGAGGTTTTCCGGCGCGAATGCCACGTCTTCCTCCACCACCGTGGCCACGAGCTGGTTATCGGGGTTTTGGAATACGAGACCCACTTGTTGTCTGATGGCAAGCAGATTTTCTTCGCCGGCTGTGGAAACGCCGTTTACCCTGACCTCGCCCGAAACGGGGACGTAAAGACCGTTGCAGAGCTTGGCGAGCGTGGATTTGCCGGAACCGTTGTGACCGACCACGGCCACAAAATCCCCCTGCCGCACGGAAAAAGAAATGTCTTCCAGTACGTTGGGAGAATCGGCGGCGTAGGAAAAAGAAACGCGGCTGAACTCTATGAGTGTATCCATTTTCCGGTTGCCCCGCATGGTAAGTAGAGTCCGGTGGTCTTCACCGGCAGACCGAGCTCCCCCGCGTGGGCGCTCCCGCCGAAACGCGGCGTGAACACCGAGGAAAGCAGATATTCGAGTGTGGACGGCGTAACGCCGGCTGTGTAGGAGTTGACCAAGACGAACGAATCCCGGGCGCGGAGTATGTCCGCGATAAGGCAAAGCAGGTTGTGGAGGCTGTCTTCAAGTTTCCATATCTCGCCCCTCGGGCCGCGCCCGTAGGACGGGGGGTCGAGTACCACGCCGTGGTATTTCGAGCCGCGTCTGCGTTCGCGCTCCGCAAACTTCACGCAGTCATCTACTAAGAACCGGGCGCTTACCCCGTTGAGCGCGGCGTTTTTCTTTGCCCAGTCCACGATGCCCTTGGACGCGTCCACGTGAGTGACCTTGGCTCCGGCCTTCGCGGCGGCCACCGTGGCCGCGCCGGTGTAGGCAAAAAGACAGAGTACGGTTTTCGGTTTGCCGGCTATGAGGGCGCGCAGTGTGTCCCAGTTGGATGCCTGCTCCGGGAAAAGACCCGTGTGCTTGAAACTCATCGGCCTGCATTCGAAGCGCAGGTCTTTATAGTCCATGAGCCAGCTCGGCGGGAGCTTGTGCTTGTTCCAGGAGCCTTGCCCCCCGTCTCCGTGGGCATAGGCGGCGTGGGGATTGCCCCAGCGCGCGTGTTCCCTCGCGCCTTGCCAAATAACCTGCGGGTCCGGCCGCACGAGGTAGTATTCGCTCCAACGTTCCAAGCGCGCCCCGTGAGACGCGTCTACCAGTTCGTAGGATTTCCAGTCAAGCGACGGCCACATGGGGGGCGCGGGTTATATCAAACGCCAGATGTCGTCGGCGAAAGATATGGGGTCTTCCAACGGGAGCCCTTCGACAAGCAGCGCCTGGCAATGCAACACCCGCGACATTACGTTGAAACGCTCTTTGTCCGCGCCCAACGCGGCCGACAGCGCGGCAAACACGGGGTGGGCGACGTTCAGCTCCAATATGCGCTTGGCTTTTACGTCGGGGTCGTTGGATAATTGCGTGAGTACCTTTTCCATCTCAAACGAGAATCCCTCGCCGCTGGTGAGACAGACGGGGTGCGATTTGAGTCTGGCGGACGCTTTGACATCGGCAACCTTGCCCTTGAGCACCTCAAGCATGGCGGCAAGGACGGCTTTTTGTTCGGCGGTGGTTTCGGGGGCGGAAGCGGGCTCTACCGATGCCTCGGAGATGTTTTGGAATGGCTTGCCGTTGTATTCGCCCATGACCCTGACGGCGAATTCGTCTATTTCGTCGGTGAGGCAGAGTATGTCTGTGCCCTGCTCTCTGAGCAACTCCGCCTGCGGTGTTCGCGTGAGAAGGTTGATGTTCTCGCCCGCCGCATAGTAGATAAACTTTTGGTCGTCTTTCATGTCCGCGACATATTCGCGGAGCGTGACGCGTTTTTGCAGGGCGGAGGAGTGGAAGAGGAGCAAGTCTTTGAGAATGTCTTTGTGCAACCCGAAGTCGGCGTATATGCCGTATTTAATCTGCTTGCCGAAGTTTGCCCAAAACGCTTCGTAGGTTTCACGGCTATGCTCAAGCATGTCTAAAAGCTCGGTCTTTATTTTGTCGAGTATGCGTTTTGCCATGAGGCGGAGCTGGCGGTCGTGCTGCAGCAGTTCGCGCGAGATGTTGAGCGAGAGGTCGGCGGAGTCTACGAGCCCTTGTACGAAGGAGAAGTAGTCGGGCAAAAGGTCGGGGCATCTTTGCATAATCATAACGCCGCCGGAATAGAGCCTGAGGCCTTTTTCGTATTCGCGTGAGTAGTAATCGAACGGGACTTTCGCGGGTATGTAGAGAATGGCGGTGTAGCTGACCGCGCCGTCTACGTTGACGTGGATATGACGCAGGGGGGTGTCGTAGCCGAAATGGCCGTCTTTGTAGAAACTGTTGTAATCCTCGTCCGTGAGCTCGTTTTTGTTTTTGCGCCAGATGGGCACCATGCTGTTGACCGTCTCGCCGCCTATGATGATGGGATAGCGGATGAAGTCGGAGTATTTGCGTACGAGGTCTTTGAGTTTGTCGGGCTCGAGAAACTCATCGTAGTTTTCCTCCGGCGAGTTTTCCTTTAGGGTGACGGTGACGGTGGTGCCTTTGGGGGCTTCGGCGGTTTCCCTTACCGTGAAGCCGTCTGTGCCTTCGGAGAACCATTCCCAAGATTCATCGGACGAAGATGAGCGGGAAACCACGGAAACACTTGAAGCGACCATGAACGCCGAATAGAAACCCACGCCGAACCGGCCGATAAGCTCCGAAACGCCGCCCTCTTCGGCGGTGTTCTTGAAGTCGAGCGAACCGCTGCGGGCGATGGTGCCGAGGTTGGATTCTAACTCGCCTTTCGTCATGCCGATGCCGGTATCGGTGACGGAAAGCGCGCGCGAGTCTTTGTCGGCCTTGACGGTGATGGCGAGGCCTTCGCGGTTGAAGTCCGTGAAATACTGCTTGTCTAACGCGTCGCTGGCGTTGGAGATGAGTTCGCGCAGGAAAATCTCCTTGTGGATGTAGATGGAGTTTATCATAAGGTCTAACAGTCGCTGCGACTCCGCCTTGAAAGCCTTTTTTGCCATGCGCGATTCCCCTTTCAGGTGAGATAATTGCTTGCGGATTGCAAGCGGCGGCTGTTTGCCGCACGAGTAATACTATAACGTAACGTCGGCGGTTTGTCAAGTGCGCCGCGCGGCGCAAGGGGAATTGTCAGTGGGCGGGGGTTGCGGGGCGGTCCCGCTTTGTCCCTCCGTCTCGCGCGCGGGCTCGCGCCGCCGCGTGGGTGTGCGCGTGTGTGCGCGCATGCGTGGGTATGCGGACATTGTACCCTTGCCGGGAAGGAAAAGTACAGGGACGGGGAGGGACACGGGGAGCAAACGGGGGCGAAGCCCCCGTTTGTCATGGGGTAGTGCCCTCTTTTTG